>NZ_JARPLU010000113.1:13184-17007 GCF_032349615.1 Limnospira sp. PMC 1279.21
CCCTCGGACGCTACGAGGGTAATAATTATTAATTATTAATTATTAATTATTAATTGGTTTCCAAGCCTTTTTGCTGGAATTTTAGGGTTTGGCAATTTTCCATAATTGTCCGGGCTACATTTTCCGGGATACCGTCGGGAATGTCTGCCTGAATTTCTAGGGTAATTTTTACCTTGGTGTTTTTGAGAGAGATTAAATGTTGAATGACTTCATCGCTAATTACTCCCGCGTCTCTGTTGAGTCGTAAAGCCTCAATTTCTACCACCCCGTAAAAGCGTCTTAGGGGCTGATTTTGAGCCGGGGAAACTCTATAATTTCCGGGGTTTATGTCCTCCCCTACGATCGCATTTACCTCCCTTTCCTGACCCGGTGAGGGGGCGGAATATTGCTCCAAGGAATTGGGGCTGGGCTGCTGGCTCAGTTGTAACTGTTTTTGGGCTACATCGGGCTTGACAATTAAACTATTTTGAGCTATTGTAGGATTGATGGATTCCCCGGCTTTCAGTCCCTGATAGGTGCCGGTTTCTGGATCGAAGCCTTCCGCGTAGGCAAACCACTGACTCCAAGCGGTCGAGGATACGCCGTCGGCGATCGCTTTCAGCAAAACCTGTTCATCCTTGAGGCGGGGCAGATAGGGATATTTAGTTAGATATTCCCAGATCTCCTGTAGGCTGATGTGGTTTTTGTCGCGCCAGACGAAGGGTGCCAACACCTCTAAATATAGGTTTAGGGGGGCGTAGGTATCTGAGAGGTGGGATTCGTCGATCGCCTTTTTGCTGGCGTTAAGTGTCGGGGAGGACTCAAGATTACGGAGGCGGATAGTTTTCCAGGCGATCGCTTCTTTGGGGTCTGGTTGTTCAGGGACTAATAACCATTGGTAGGTTTCGGAAATGTCCTTTTGGACATCATCATCAAACTGCTTTAGTTTGGTGTCCGCTTGTTTAGCCTGAAAAGCATCTAGGTTAAGCTCTTCCTTTTCGCGACAAATGGACTCCCAGGCGAGATATTGGGCGGCTTTTTTTTCCAGGTTTTCCCACTTTTTCTGATCAGGAGCCAAAAACACCAGGGTATTTTGGTAATAGCGGCGAGTCTCCCCCCTGTAGTTTAACACATCAGCCACCCATTTGCAAGCCGGACTCTGTAAATTTAAGCCTTGGTTGTGGGGTAATTGTGGGCGGAGTATAATCAGACGCACACCGGAGCGGTTATCATCAGGGATATCCCCGCTAGAATGGGGGGCTACATGAACCGTGGTAAAGATACCCCGATCGCCAAATTTTTTGAGACGTTTAACAATTTCCTCCTCGACCAAATAGCGATCGCCTTCACCGAGAAACTGATCAGCCCTTTCTGCGGCTGTGCGGTTAACATTAGGTTGAGTGGAAATCCAGTAGCGGTTATTATCAACATAGAGATAGGTAGCGCGATCGCTGAGTCGTCGGAGTGCGTCCCCAAAAGTCGCCGCCGCCTCTCCCGGTTGCACACAACCTAGCTTTATTCTACGGTCTTCTAAGCCACGGTTAGCAGCTTTCTGGGTTGGTGCTGACCCCATGTAGATAGTGCGGGTAACGCGACGACAAGCGGAATAACGGCCGAAATTCGGGTATTGGCGATCGAGATCTAGGGGGAAAGATAATGGTCCATCGACATCTTTATCAATAATGGGAGTCCAATTATCTTCCAGGTAGCGGGTAAGTTCCGACTGCACCTGAAGGTTATCCATCGGCACATTTCCCGGCATAATCAACAGATTAGCATCATTACGTTCCCATAGGGTATGAATCACCTTAGCCATGAGACGCAAAACCCCACGGGTCCGCTGAAACTTATCTAAACTCGACCAGTCCTCATAAAGGCGATCGAACAATTCTGGGTGAATAGGATAAGCCTCTCGCATACGGCGTTTATAGTTAGCCTCCTTCGTATCCGTGGGAAACTCCTGGCTATGTTCCCGATACATATTGCAAAAGGTATCTATCACCGCATCTCGTTGAGCCAAGAGAGTTGTATCCGTGGTAGACTGAAATAAGCGCCGCCGGACGATTTCAAAACCTTCTTCAGCGCTGGCAGGTCGCCAAGGGGACTCTACCCGACCGATCGCATTTTTCAGCCTGTCGGTCGCTTCGTATCCCTTCTCGCCGCCTTTTTCAATATCCGACGCGGGAACACTCACCACCAGCAGGGTATCCTTAGCATTTTTGGCGGACTCACTCAAAGTTTGGGCAAAAGTGAATTGAGTGTCGAAACTCCCCCCCACCACGTCAGGTTTTTCGTGGAGTTGTCTAGCATAGGCGACCCATTCATCAATCAGAATTAGACAGGGGGAGAAGCGGTTAAACAGTTGTTTAAGTATATCACCGGGATTAGTTGCCGTTTCGTCAGCCTCCCGCAACATTTGATAACCTTCTTGTCCTCCCAACTGCCAAGCCAACTCCCCCCAGAGGGTTTTAATTATGGGGGGACGGTTACGATCGCCTTTTCCATAGGGTTTAATGCCACTGGGGGGCAGTTTATTCCCCACCAACACAGCCACGTTAACATTTTGGGGAGGTTGAGATATACCCACCTGTTGAAAAATCTCTTCCATCCCTGGTAAGTTATGAATATGGCAGGCTTGGCAAAGGTGATAGAGGGATAACAGGGCGTGAGTTTTGCCGCCGCCGAAGTTAGTTTGCAATTCAATTACCGGGTCTCCCCCTTGACCAGTTAACCGTAGCAGTGCATTACTGAGAAGCTGTTTTAGGCCTTCGGTGAGGTAAGTGCGGCGATAAAATTCGGTCGGGTCTCTATATTCATCAGACCCCTGATCGAGGTATACTTCCCATAAGTCCGCGGCGAATTCTGCTTGTTGGAAAGTCCCGCCAGCCACGTCAGGATGAGGTGTAACAATCTCTCGCCAGGGTTTGAGTCCGGTTTGAGGTTGTCCTTCCGTGGGGGTTACCGTGACTTTCCTTCTTTCGCGACGGGCTTCCGCTTCAAAACGCGATCGCATCAATTCATTTTTCTCTTTTTCGACTTGGCTGGCTTCTGGGGCGGAAATAGCGGTTAACAGACGGCTGATATTATCAAGGATACGGTAAGCATCATCAGTCGAGAAAGTGGTTTGGTGCGCCCATTGGTTGCGGTTATCGCGCAATTCGCTGACAATGCTGCGTTCACTCCTTCCCAGAATTTGGCGAAATACGTCATTCCAATGTTCCCACACGACCATCAGCAGAGCATAGAGATCTTCTTTAAGAATCTTTTCAACAGGTTGTCGGCTACGATTGTTAACATAACTATCGGAAAGGGAGGCACTGGCGGCGGTCAACCAGTGATTATCGCCATAATGCGATCGCATTTCCCTTTCCACGAAGGGATACAATCCTTCTTGGAGTATCCTTAAAGCGCGAGTAACTCTCTCATGATTGCTGATAGCCATAATCGGTAGGATGCGTAATTGAGATCAATTATATGCCAAAACCGCCAATTGTGTTCACCTGTTGAAGTCAAGAAACCCGGTTTCTCAAAGAAACCGGGTTTCTAACCCGCCACAAATAAGCCGAGTTTCTCAGCCTCCAGTCAACTGGGTTTCCCCCCCAGAAGTCAAGAAACCCGGTTTCCCACCAACAAGTCAACCGAGTTTCCCCCCAGAAGTCAAGAAACCCGGTTTCTCAAAGAAACCGGGTTTCTAACCCGCCACAAATAAGCCGAGTTTCTCAGCCTCCAGTCAACTGGGTTTCCCCCCCAGAAGTCAAGAAACCCGGTTTCCCACCAACAAGTCAACCGAGTTTCCCCCCAGAAGTCAAGAAACCCGGTTTCTCAAAGAAACCGGGTTTCTAAC
>NZ_JARPLU010000114.1:0-14067 GCF_032349615.1 Limnospira sp. PMC 1279.21
GAGTAACACCTAAGTAACGGTAGAATAGGGGTTATAGGCTATGTATCAGGTTCGAGCCCGCTTAGCTCCATTTCAGTTGTTAGATCTCTTGTTCCTGAACTATCATGGGAGCTACTATTTGCTTTTGTTTCTAACTCCATTAAATAAGACCACGCGAGCTTGTGTCATCTCCCAAACCTGAGAAAATCGACTTACATAGTGATTATCCCTGTCCCTGTCGTCGAAAGGGTAATCTGGTTCCGATTACCTTGACCGAGGCTTTCGGTTGCGATCGCTGTCAGCAGATTTTTGTAGTTGATGAGAGCGGTTATTCCCTAGAACAACTAGCCACCCACTACCCCTACAAACAGGCTTGGTGGTGGACTGGACAACAATGGTATCGCGCCACCCCAGGAATGCGATCGCACTATCTACCCTTAGCTTTGGGGATGCTTCTAGTCCCCCTGGTGATTTGGCTACCCCTAGCCATGTACTCTCCCGGGGGCAACATCTTGCTTTGGGCAATAGTTGCTGTTATGCTGGCGATGTTGCCAGCAATCATGGTTTGGCTTGCTTACAGGCGTTAGCTCGATGATCACTGATGATTTTTCTTCTACCCCAGATCCATTAAACCCTTCTCGTCGGGCATATTTTGCCAGTCTTGAATTGACACAGATATCAGGAGAAGATCGGGGTCAAGCAATAAACAGAATGGCTGATGGTCTCAAACAACGAAAAAATGACATTCTGGAAGCGAACACCCTTGACTTGGAAGCCAGCAGAGAAATGGGGGTTTCCGAAGTGATTGGAGATTGGTTAAAACTGACTCCAGTTCGCCTAGAAAACGCGATTAAGGTATTGGAAAGGTTAAGCACCATCTCCGATCCTATCGGTCGGGTGGTTAGCGCTCCTTACCAAATCAAACAGTATAAGGGCTATTATCAGTATATACCCCTGGGAGTCATTGCCCTCATTTACGAGGCTTTTCCTGAATTAGGGGCGATCGCCGCCGGTTTTGCTCTCAAAACTGCTAATAGTTTAATTCTCCAGGGAAGTAGTGAGGCTAACTCTTCCAATCAAATTATCGCCGAAACCCTACAATCAGCCCTAGAAGATGCGCGAATGCCGCCGGGATGTTTAGAATTTGTTCCCGCTGACCCTGATCATCCTATCCCCGATTTAGTCACCGAAGACAGATATATCAACCTGATTATACCATACGGGCGACCCCAATTAATCCAAGAAGTGATTAATAAAGCCACAGTTCCTATTCTGAAAACAGCCATGGGGAATTGTTATCTTTACTGGTCTGCTACCGCTAGTATGGATTTAGTCCGGTGGATGATTACGGATAGCCATAAAAGTGAACCCGACCCAGTAAATGCGATCGAAAAGGTCTTAATTGACCCTCATCAAAAAAACTCTTCCCTAGTGCGACTCTTAAATAGTTTGCAGGAAGAAGGTTTCCAATTACGAGGCGATCGCGATTTCATCCAAAACTTTCCCGAATTAACGGAAGCCGAACCCTCAGAATGGTATCATCCCTATTTGTCAAAAACCATAGCCTTCCGATTTGTGGAAAACCTCGAAAATGCGATCGGCATGATGAATCAGTGTAGCAGCAACCACGCCAATTGTATAGCGACCGAATCCTATAGCGAAAGTCGTATATTTGCCCAAAATTCCAATAGTGCGCTCACCTTCATGAACACATCCCCCCAATTTTCACGTCATCAAAACCGAGGGGATGCGTTGTTTTTAGGAGTGTCGAATCAGAAAGGATATCGACGGGGTTTAATTAGCCTAGAAAGCCTAATGACCCTGAAACATATTGTACAGGGTAATGGCAGAGTGTGAACTTAACCCGGCTGTCAGAGTCTAAGTTAGCTTCTGACCTACTCAGGAACAACTTTTGTCGCCGGGGCTAGTTTTCCACCAATTTAACTTTTTTAGCCAAACCCAAAAATTGTAGAAGTTGAATAGTCATCCAGGTTAAATCAATTTCCCACCATTTCAGGCCATGACGGGCGGAATATTGGAAAGCATGGTGATTATTGTGCCAGCCTTCCCCATAGGTGACAAGAGCAACCCACCAACAATTTTTCGAGTTATCATTAGATTGATATGTTTGATAGCCAAACTTGTGAGTAGCGCTATTGACAAACCAGGTACAATGAAAAACCACAACGATGCGGAAAAAGATGCCCCAGACGACCAACGGCCATCCTCCGAGAAGATATAAAACCACACCCAAGGCGACTTGGATGGGAATGAAATAATTTTGCAGGAACAGATAAACTGGGTCTTCGTTGATATCTTTGGTAAAGCGGGGAACATCAGCATCAGCAGGAATTTCCCGCAACATCCAACCCATGTGACTCCACCAAAAACCCTTGTTAGAGTCGTGGGGGTCAAGGGTTTGATCAGAGTACAGATGGTGCATACGGTGTAAACCGACCCACTGGATAGGTCCTCCTTGACAGGCTAAAGTGCCGCAAAAAGCCAAGAAATATTCTAGCCATTTGGGAGTTTCAAAACTGCGGTGGGTGATTAAGCGGTGAAACCCTAGGGTAATTCCTAAGCCACCAGTTACCCAGTGCAAAAATAAAGCCAGACCAACTGCAGCCCAGCTAAAATTACTTGGGACTAGCACAAAAAGTGCGCCAATGTGGAGGAATGCCATAAATACTATGGTCATCCAGTCGAGTTTGAGTTTGGTTTCAGTTGCAATCGTCATGAATATCAAATTTTTGAACAGACCGGACCTGTTGGCGGCATAATATGCAGCACCCCTAATTCAGCTTTAGTCAGGTAATGAGACACAGCATAGAGTCGCTACATGAAGCGCCACAGGCATTATCCCCAATTTTTTCGGGAATTGACGCTAAGGTCAAGCATCACCTCCGACGAGTGTTAGATGCTTTCCGTACTCACCGGGTAGGAACCCATCATTTTGCCGGAGTTTCCGGCTACGGACACGATGATCTCGGTCGTCAAACTTTCGATCGCGTGTTTGCGGATGTTATGGGCGCAGAGGCGGCGGCGGTAAGAGTCCAGTTTGTTTCTGGAACTCATGCGATCGCCTGTGCCCTTTTTGGGTGTCTGCGTCCAGGGGATGAGATGCTGGCCGTAGTTGGTTCTCCCTACGATACCCTCGAAGAGGTTATCGGTTTACGCGGAAAAGGTCAAGGTTCCTTAATAGAGTTTGGCATACTTTACCGACAATTAGATCTTTGTGCTGATGGAAGTTTGGATTGGTCGGCTTTATCAACAGCGATCGCACCCCATACTCGTTTGGTTTTGATTCAGCGGTCCTGTGGCTATTCCTGGCGCAATTCCCTTTCCATTGCTGATATTGAGAGGGTTGTGCAGATGGTGAAGGCACAAAATCCTGATACCATCTGTTTTGTGGACAACTGCTATGGCGAGTTTGTGGAAGACCTGGAACCGACGGCGGTGGGGGCTGATTTGATGGCAGGTTCCCTGATTAAAAATCCGGGGGGTACTATTGCCGCGGCGGGGGGTTATGTGGCTGGGCGTTCAGAATTGGTAGAAGCGGCCGCCTGTCGCCTCACCGCGCCCGGTATTGGTAGCAGTGGGGGGGCAACCTTTGAACAATACCGATTGCTGTTTCAGGGGCTATTTCTTGCGCCTCAGATGGTGGCGGAAGCGGTTAAGGGAGGACATTTGATTGCTTATGTGTTTGACCAGTTTGGTTATCGGGTTAATCCTGCGCCTCTGATACCTCGGCGCGATATTATTCAGGCGATCGAGTTGGGTTCACCCGATAAGTTGGTGGCTTTTTGTCGCATTTGGCAGAAGTTTTCCCCTATTGGGTCCTATCTTGACCCGGTTCCTGGGGAAATGCCTGGATATGAGAGTGAGTTGGTTATGGCGGGGGGGACTTTTATTGATGGTAGTACCTCTGAGTTTTCCGCTGATGGTCCTTTGCGAGAACCCTATATTGTTTTCTGTCAGGGGGGGACTCATTGGACTCATCTGGCGATCGCTTTGGAGGCTGCTATAGAGGCGATCGCTTCCCTAAATGATGCTTAATCCGTCAATTTAGCTACTGACTTGGCCGGCGGCCAAGACAATCGCTGCCCTCCGGTAATAGCTGGGGAACTTGTAAAAGGTCTGGTCAAATTGCCGGTATTTGGGGTTGGGGTTCTTGGCGGTTTGGTGAATCAGTTTCTCAACGACTAGAACCCGTTTTTGACTCGATAACCCTCCGAGAGACGGCCAATGAGTTAAGATAATTCCTATCAAATGCCGACAGACACGACGGGAGACCTCAACCGTTTGGCTCAACAGCACTCGCGCTGCTGCTGTCGGGTTAAGATTCCATCGGTCTGTACGGACGATTGATGTGGATTTGTTGGTTGCCATAACGCGCTTGTTACCCCAAGGCTTGTCAGATCGGCAGCTCCTTGACCCCCACCTGCCGTTCGGCGAGGTGGGGGAATGCGTCGCTATTTTTGTTCAAATCTTCATAGGCGACCAAATCGTTAGATTGGATAACGGAATACGCCAATCTCTTGCAATATTCTTTTCGCTGCCTACTTACTCTTAAATGCTTACGAGCATATCTATTTCTAGCTTGGTGATAGTTGTTTGATTGCTTTTTTTGGGCTGTTTTTTTAGCTGGACTGTACTTTTTAGACTTCTTTCGATTGGCTCTCTTTAACTGCTTTTCAGCTTGGCGGTAGAACTTGGGAGATGGTTCAACATTGCCTTTATTGTCAGCAATAAATTATCTAATTCCTAAGTCTAAACTTACTATTTTATGAGTGGGTTCAGTCTCTATCCTGACATTGACAGCGATCGCAAATTGAGCATAGTATCCGTCAGCCCGGCGGACTAATCGGACTCGTTTAATTTGCTTGATATCGTAGTAGTTGAGGTCCCAGGTTCCCTTGAATTTCAGAGTTCCGATACCTTTTTTGTCAGAAAAGGTAATAGCTTTTCTGGTTTCCGAAAGTTTCCATCCGCTAGTTTTATATTCAACTGAGCGAGCATTTTTCTTGAACTTAGGAAATCCCTTTTTCCCCTTAACTTTTTTCTGACAGTTATCGTAGAAGCGAGAAATAGCCAACCAAGCGCGTTCAGCCGCTGATTGTGTAGCCATCGAGTTCAATTCATTAGCCCAAGGAAACTCAGCCGCTAAGACAGCACAATATTTATTAAGGTCATATTTTCCCACCCTCTTATTGTCCATCCAATAGCGCAAACATTTGTTTTGGATGAACTGAGATGTGCGAATAGCCTCATCTATAGCTTGGTACTGAGATGGTTTGGCTTTTATGTTGAACTTGTATACAATTATTGCCCAACTTAACAAGGTTATGCTATTATGGCATATCAATGAAAAGATAGCAATAGTAGGTAAGCGAATTTATTCGCCTTTGCCGCTACATCCGCCCTTTAAATAGAGTCGGCCAAAGCGGCTATCGAGTATTTCCAGATCATGCAACTTTTCACATTCCCACGACAAACGGCGCGAGGATTCTCAGTTCTTTCTCAGTCCATGCAAGAGGTGCTTATGACGGGCCAGGACTTACGACAACTTCTGTTAAACAAGTGGGGAGTCTCCTATGATATCCAACTGCGGCGGACGCGGGGCAAAATTTTTGTCCAAGTTATGTGGAAGTACCTAGAACAGGCTTCTTTTCATTTGGGTGAGGCTGAGTATCTCGATCACCTCAATGCGATCGCTGATTATCTCACCAGTTTGGGAGGAGCAGAACAGGTTACCAATTATATCCTGAACACTCGCGATCGCCCCCGGCTAGGAAAAGCCGTCAGTATTCCCATTGACTTGGGGGGTAGGGCTTCCGAATGGATGGTCTAGTCCGAGTCCTCCGTTACCAGTGGAATAGTAATCGTGAACCTAGCCCCTGAGTCGATTTGGGAGGTACAGGTTAACTTACCTCGGTGTTTTTCTTCGATAATATGGCGAGAGATAGCTAACCCAATACCTGTACCCTTACCAATAGATTTAGTCGTAAATAGATAATCAAAAATTTTCTCTTGCACTTGTGCAGTCATACCAATTCCATTATCTTCAATCCTAATCACTGCTGATGTGCCATCTTCTCCCAGCTCAGTGGTAATTTTGATCCAGTGGGGGTCTTTCTCTAAGTCCTCATAGCTGGAACCCTCACTAGCATACTCGATCGCATCAATACCATTAGTGATCAAATTCATGAATACCTGATTCATCTGGCTGGGGTAGCATCTAATCGGCGGAAGGTACCCATATTCTTTAATCACCATGATCGCAGGTCGATCGGGATTCGCTTTTAATCGATGCTGTAAAATTAGCAAAGTGCTTTCAATACCTTGATGCAAGTCGAACAATACCACATTATTCTCATCGGAGCGTGAGAAAGTCCTCAGACTTTGGCTAATATTGCGGATGCGTTCTGTCCCCACTCGCATGGAAGCAATCAGTTGAGGTAGATCCTCCATCAGATATTCAAGATCGATATCCTCCGCGTGATGTTCAAGATCCGGCGGTGGGTCCGGGAACATCTGCTGGTACATTTGCAGGTGTTTCAGCAAGTCGAACACATAAATACTCGCATGACTCAAATTCGCTTCGATAAAACCAATCGGATTATTGATTTCATGGGCTACCCCAGCCACCAGTTGACCCAAGGTAGACATTTTTTCACTCTGAACCAGTTGTAGTTGAAATTTTCGCAGGTTATCTAGGGCCTGGGTTAGTTCGTGGGTGCGTTCCGCTACTCTCTGTTCTAGTTGGAAGTTGCGATCGGCTAGTTGTTGGGTTAGGTAACGGATCTTTAAATGTACATTAACACGGGCCAGCACTTCTTCTGGCTGAAACGGTTTCGTAATATAGTCTACTGCTCCTAGGGATAAGCCTTTCACCTTATCGGCCGTATCGTCTAGGGCTGTCATCAGAATTACTGGGATATTACAGGTTGAAGGGTTCTGTTTCAGACGGCGACAGGTTTCAAAGCCGTCCATCTTAGGCATGACGATATCCAGCAGAATCAGATCCGGTTGGATCGCTTCCGCTTGGGCGATCGCTTCAATGCCATTGGTGGCGATCGCTATTTTACAACCCACATTGGCGATCGTATCCGCAATCAAACTCAGATTTGAGCGGTTATCCTCGACAATTAAAATTGTGTCATCGGTCGAATCAGTCATGGGATGGGGGGGTGAGGGTAGTTGGCCAGATTGCTTAATTACCTGATGGCGATACCTAATACAATGTCATACACTTCCTCAATTGTAGCTTAAAGCCGGGGTTTCCTTTCGGGTTCCTTGAGGCGATCGCTACTCTACCCATCATAAATCAGCCTCAAATAAATGAGACAACAACCTCTACTGTGTGGTAATATAGTAAGCACACCTTTCCTATAACTTATTCAACTCACCTAACTTAATCATGACAAAATCTTCCGTCAAAGCATCACAATTCCAGCTTGAATCCAATTCTGGGGAGTGCGGAGTCTCCAAACTTCCACCCGAGGCATTGACTCTTATGGCTGACTTTTTTAAGGTTCTTTCCGAAGTCAGTCGCCTCCAGATTGTTTGCTGCTTAAAAACTGGTGCCAAAAATGTTACTCAAATTATTGAAGCCACTGGTTTAGGACAAGCTAACGTTTCCAAACACTTAAAAATGCTTGCTCAAGCTGGGATTGTCACTCGCCGGCAACAGGGGGTTAATGTTTATTATGAAATTGCTAATCCTTTCCTATTTGAGTTGTGTGAGTTAGTCTGTGATTCCCTATCGGTTCAGATAAATCAGCAAAACAAACAGTTTGAAAAGCTCCGAGTTCTTCAAGAAGCATTCTAGCTTCCTAATTAATCACCCGCCACTGTCCCTAATTGCCTAGGTCAGTGTCGGGATTTACTCAGTATTGACAAGTTAGCCTAAGATTTGATTCCCGCTAACATATCCGCCTCAAACGGTTTCCCTTTTAACATCCGATTCCAATACAGCCAAGGCAAAACATAGCGCTTCACTAACCACATACTATAACGTTCTTCCGTCGGGTCGAATGGAAAACTAGATTTCGGAACACCATCATAATCAAACTCTGCCATAATTGTCCGCCCATAACCTGTTACCAACGGACAGCAAGCATACCCGCCATATTTTCCCCCTAGTTGTTTAGCAGCCATCACCGCTAACAAATTCTCCACTAATGCGGGTGCTTGTCGCCGAATAGCAGCCGCCGTTTTAGAATTGGGAAGAGACGAAGCATCCCCTAAGCTAAAAACATTAGGATAAACATTATGTTGCAGCGTGTATTTGTCTACATCTACCCAACCTTTCGTGGGTCCCTCTTTCACCGCTAAAGGACTGTTTTTAATAAAATCAGGGGCACTCATTGGCGGCGTGACATGAATCATATCATATTTAATCCTGATTTCCTCTACTCCCGCCTCCGTGGTTTTTTCAAAAACTGCTTCCTGGCTTGAGGGAATAATCGCTTTCAGATTATGCTTATATTTGACATCAATATTTCGGCGCGCGGCAATCTTTTCTAAAGATTCACAGTAGCCTGTTATCCCAAAAATTTTGGCTCCCGGAGTGGCATAAATCACATTCGACTTATTCTTAACTCCATTTTTGATGAAAGTATCATCCGCCAAATACATGATTTTTTGAGGCGCTCCCGCACACTTAATAGGAGTCGCCGGAAAAGTGAAAATAGCATTCCCACCTGGAAAATTCTTGATCACTTCCCAGGTATACGGTGCATACTCTTTAGAATAGTTGCTAGTTACGCCATTTTTCCCGATCGCATCTGTTAACCCTTCTACTTTATCCCAGTCTATTTGAATCCCTGGACAAACTATCAGATAATCATAGTGGACGGCTCGTCCATCTTCGAGAATCACTAGATTTTGCTCTGGTTCAAAGGTTTTTGCTGCTGCTTTCAACCAGGTAGCACCCGCCGGAATACAGTCTTTTTCCTCCCGGATAGTATCTTCAAGACGATAAGCACCACCACCTACTAAAGTCCAAGCTGGTTGATAGTAGTGTTTATCTGAGGGTTCAATAATAGCTATATCTAGGCTACTATCTTGTTGTAAAATTTGGGCTGCCACAGTTATACCAGCCGCTCCCCCACCCACGACCACAATGGTATGATGGAGAGAATCTCTGATAGGTTTCGATGTGGGAATTTCCGAATTGGTCATAAGGTATTTTTACTCCTGTGAATTGAACTTTCCGAATTTTCGGCTGATTGATCAACACTAATCATCAACCGGGATTTTGATATATGCTAGTCCCATAATAACCAGGATTTAATCATTATTGAACTATCCATAACCAAAATGGTTGCCTAGAGTATTTATACATATCATTAAACCCAGTTGCGCCACCATTATCATTATTAGTTGTAACGGGAAAACTGATATATACATAGCCATTGACATATTTTACCATAAATGTTATAATCCCGTCAACCTGTGCCATAAATTGACGGCGATATTTAGGGATATTTCATATCTTTAGTAATCCGAGAAATATCGGCTACAATCCCATCAAAAAAAACTCAAATTAATCCTATGGTTGCTCACCATCTCATTGAAACCATCAAACAAGATTATCAAAACTTTCCCGATAATCAAACCTATAGTATTTATGCAGACAACGTTTATTTTAAAGACCCTGTTAATGAATTTTCGGGATGCGATCGCTATCAAAAAATGATCAACTTCATGGCCACCTGGTTTCAGGATATCCAATTAGACTTACATGATATTTCGGAATCTGGGGACACCATCGAGACCCAATGGACTCTCAGTTGGACCGTATCTGTACTGCCCTGGGCTCCGCGACTATCCATCCCCGGTTACAGCCACCTACACATCAACCCAGAAGGCTTAATTGACCGCCACATAGACTACTGGAACTGTTCCCGCCTCGCCGTAGTCAAACAGCTTTTTCAACAAAACAGCCCTAAACGTTAGAATAATGTAAACATATTTTAAGCGGGACTCAAAACTATATGCGCGTGATTTTAATGACCGGAAAAGGAGGCGTTGGTAAAACCTCCGTTGCCGCGGCTACAGGCTTACGGTGTGCCGAACTAGGCTATAAAACCCTGGTATTAAGTACAGACCCAGCCCACTCCCTAGCAGATAGTTTTGATGAACCCCTCGGCCATGAACCTCGCCAGGTGAAACCCAACCTATGGGGCGCAGAACTAGACGCACTGATGGAATTAGAGGGAAACTGGGGGGCTGTCAAACGCTATATCACTCAAGTTCTGCAAGCGCGGGGACTTGATGGCGTTCAAGCCGAGGAATTGGCTATCCTTCCCGGAATGGACGAAATTTTCGGCTTGGTGCGAATGAAGCGGCACTATGACGAGGGGGAATTTGAGGTTCTCATCATTGACTCAGCGCCCACAGGGACTGCTCTGCGCCTATTAAGTTTGCCGGAGGTAGGTGGGTGGTATATGAGAAAATTTTATAAACCGTTACAAGGGATGTCGGCCGCTCTGCGTCCTTTAGTGGAACCCATCTTTAAACCTATTGCTGGTTTTTCCCTCCCGGACAAAGAAGTAATGGATGCACCCTATGAATTTTACGAGCAAATCGAAGCCTTAGAAAAGGTATTAACTGATAATCAGAAAACCTCAGTGCGTCTGGTAACTAACCCAGAAAAAATGGTAATTAAAGAATCCTTGCGCGCCCATGCTTATCTGAGTTTGTACAATGTAGCCACGGATTTAGTGATTGCGAATCGGATTATCCCCGACTCAGTAACCGATCCATTTTTCCAACGCTGGAAGGAGAACCAACAGCAATATCGCCAGGAAATACATGATAATTTCCGCCCTCTTCCTGTCAAAGAAGTAGAACTATTTACTAAGGAAATGTGCGGTTTTGAAGCCTTAGAGCAACTCAAGGATATTTTGTATAAAGATGAAGACCCGACTCTGGTTTATTATCAGGAAAATACTATGCGGGTTATCCAAGATAAAGAATACTATAGTTTGGAGTTATATTTACCGGGAATTCCCAAGGAACAGATACAGTTAAACAAGACGGGTGATGAGTTAAATATCCGTATTGGGAACCACCGCCGCAATTTAGTTTTACCCCAAGCGTTAGCGGCTTTGCAGCCTTCCGGGGCGAAAATGGAGGAAGATTATTTGAAAATTCGATTTGCTGACGTGGCGAAGATTTCCTAAAACTTCTCAATTCCGGGTTCAGTGATTAAGGTAGCTGAATCCGGTTTGTGAGTGTAGTTGAGTATTGAACTTTATTTCGTCCGGCAGCTTTAGCACGATATAGGGCTTGGTCAGCCTTTTTCATCAAATATAGCAATACGCAAATACATTAGTACAGCTTTTGAACGCTGCATCTACACATTCTCTCACCGCTTCAAAGTCTTTAAGTTTTGGTCTCATCCATGTCTTTAAGGGAGACCACCAATTTTCAATTTTATTCAAATCTGGTGAATAAGCTGGCAAGTACCAGATTTCGCATCCCACTTCTTCTACCATTTCTTTTATGCTTTCACCGTGATGAAAACTCCCATTGTCAAGAATAATAATATCTCCCTCTTCTAGCTGAGGGAGCAAACATCGGTCAAGCCACGCTTCAAATAAGTTTCGGTTACATGACCCTTCAAAAGTCAAAGGGGTGAACAACTTGGGCCATCCTAAATCACCGATCCAACTGACTCTTTCTGTCCTTTTTCCCGACTTGAGTGCATGACACCTTTCTCCTTTTGGACTATAGCCTAATGGATAATCATCTCGATTGTCAAATCCCGATTCATCCACATAAATCAACCTTTTTTTATCCGTTTTTGATAACTTTTCCTCAAATTTTCTCCTTTTCTCTTCATCCCCTTTCTTCATATCAGTAAGTTTTTTTTGCGAGTTATCCCCCACTTTTGACAAGCATTGCCGACATTCTGTTGGGTCACACCTTCTCCCCAAAGTTCGGCGATTTGCTTTTGTGTCTTGTCTTTATGTTTCCAAATCAACTCTCTGAATCGATTTTCATCTGGGATTTTGGGTTTCGGCCCTTTTTGATGAGGCTGAATTGCTTGATAGCTTCCCGTTTCCTCTTCTCTTTTGAGCCACAAGTCCAAAGTATTTCGACTGATTTAAAACTGACGGGCGACTCGACTTTTCTTCTGTCCGCTTTTGACCGCCGCGATCGCCCGTTTCCGCCAATCATTACTTAATGGTGCTGTCATACTCCCTTTCCCTGCTTCATTTCTATCAATTACAGCTTGTTCATTAAATATGTGTAACAATGAATACCTATAACAACTTGGTGATAAACTAGGGCTAAACTCAATTCCAACTGGATTCACCCATGAGCCGTTATTCTGTTGCTCTTAGGAAAAAAGTGGTCACCGCCTATCAATTAGGCCAAGGCTCAATTAGGCAACTTGCAGAGCAATTTATGATGAGTCCTGCTACTGTTCATAGTTATATCAAAAAAATATCGAGAAACTCAAGATATAACTCCTCAAAAGCCCGGGCTCAATCGTCCTAGCCAGCTAGAATCTTATCGAGACTTTATTATTCAGATGGTACAAGATTACCCAGATGGGACAGTTCGACAGTATCGAGAACATCTCCTAAATGAGCTGGATGTTTATGTCAGCGTCGGAGGAATGTGTGAATTCCTCAAAAAAGAAGAACTAACTCTTAAAAAAAACTTACCGGTCAGAAAAGGTAGCAACGGAAGAAGGTCAACAACAGCGATTTGATTACCGAGAGCGGGTGAGAGATGTACCTCAAAAATGATATTCATTGATGAGACAGCTTTCTGTGTAGGGATGAGTCCCTCTATGGCTAGGAGTAAAAAAGGCAAAAAAGCATGATGTTTAAGACCCTTTTATTAAGGCAGAAAAATTACCTGAATTGGAGCCATAAGTATCGAAAGAGTGGTAGCTAAAAAAGTCATAGAAGGCTCTATGAAAGGTAAAGATTTTCAGGATTTTATTGAACAGGACTTGGTTCCGAGACTGAATCCAGGGGATGTCGTAGTTATGGATAACCTTAATATCCATAAAATGGAGGGCATTGAAGAAATGATCACTGCTACGGGAGCCAGAGTAGAATATTTACCACCCTACTCACCAGATTTCAATCCTATTGAAATGTTGTGGTCAACGGTTAAGTCAGTGGTCAGAATGTTTCCAACACGAGCAATGGAAGCACTAGAACAGTTAATTAAACTGGCTCTAATGCTGATGGGAACAAATACGTTTAAGAACTGGTTTACTAAATGCAGTTACTGTACTAATTAAATATCGAACAAGCTGTATACTTCATAACCTACTCTCGTAGTGCTATAATGATTGGGATAGTGCAAGACGTTCGGGTATGAAATAAGGCTGGAATGGCTGAAATAACCACCGGGTGAGGATTCCAGCCCCGATTCGCTGGATATAAGAGGTTAAGCTCTGACCATCCCTATAACTGTTTATATAGCACAAGACAGGAAAGTTAGGACGTATAATGGAGAGGACGAGATGACTAAGAAGACCAAAAATGCCAGCCCCCTATAGTTACGACCTCAGACAAAAAGTTATTGATGCAATTGAACTAGACGGTATGCCCAAAACAGAAGCCAGTCAAGTTTTCCATGTCAGCCGGAACACCATTAATCTCTGGCTGCAAAGAAAAGCACAGACCGGAGACTTCCTCCCTAAACCTAATCACCCACCTGGCAATAACCACAAAATTACCGACTGGCATAAATTCAAGGCTTTTGCCCAAGAGCATGGCGATCAAACCTCCGCTCAAATGGCTGAACTTTGGGATGACGACATCTCTCCTCGCACCATATCCAGAGCCTTGAAGAAAATTGGCTTCACCAGAAAAAAACTTACGGCTACCAAGAACGTGATGAGCAATAAACTCCTCTCGCTGTTGCTATTTAGTAGGTTGGGTGGAGTATGGGAACCCAACAACAACATCTCTCAGTGATGTTGGGTTTCACCCAACCTACCCAGCTCGAATTCCTCGAAAGTGAGTAGGGCGATCGCATTTCCGGCGCCGAGCCTATTTAGTAGGTTGGGTGGAGTATGGGAACCCAACAACAACATCTCTCAGTGAT
>NZ_JARPLU010000114.1:14077-16936 GCF_032349615.1 Limnospira sp. PMC 1279.21
GTTGGGTTTCACCCAACCTACCCAGGTCTTGAATTTAACCGCCACCAGGTTAATCACCCCAAAATTAACCCAATTACACAACTAATAATAAACGTCAAACTTGCCGTTGATGCCGGATGAATCGTTGGCGCTTCTTCCTTATTCTGTGAGGGTAAAAACGGGTTTATTTCCGTTAATATACCCTCCGAATAATTCGCGATTGATGAAGCCGCCGCCGATCCTGTACCCACTCCTATACTAGCAGCAGCGATCGCCCTTTCTAGCCGATCTTCTCTTTTCGCTTGATTAATTTCCACAATTCCCTCAATCGTCTTAATCAGATTTTCTAATAAAATCATCCCCGGACTTAAACTCTCATAGTCCGTTTTTACCTGTCTTTCATACTTTTGTGCTGCCAATTTACTAAACTCAGCAAACGTAGTTAACTCACAATTTGGGTCTACCTTCGCAAATTCTTTTAACCTTTGTCGATAGTTGGTTAAATTAATCGTAATTGTCCTTAACTGGGAATGCAGTTGACTTAAATCGATCGCATAATTCCCTAATATTTGTAGCGTCTTTTCTAAAGCCTCTTGTAAATCTTCCGGGTTTTTCCGCTGTTGGCGAATTGTTAAGACCGATTTTTGAATCGTTTGATAATTGTCTTTTAATCGGCGTTTCAAAATCCGACTTTGGCTATAAGCCCAAATAATCTTATGGCGATAGGATAACAGGCGATGAAAATGGGTCTGTATTTCCTGAATTTTATCTTTCATTGCCGTTAAGTCGCACTCTGCTGGTAATAGCCAAATTAAATAATGGCATTCTCCTAAACTGTTTTGAATGTCCTTTATCAGCAGTGACTTATGTTCATCATTTAACCGGGGATAATTTCGCAGGTCTTCCGGTTTTTCATTATCAATCAGTATCAGTAAATTTTCCCAATCTTTCACCGAAACTAACTGGGTTATTTCAAATAAATCGCCCCCTAACAGTTTATTCCCTGGGAAACTCAATTGATTATCTTTTTTCCAGGGTAGGGGTTTATTGGCGATTTCTGTATAACTCTTTTCGGCAATTTCATTAACTTTCTCTGGGGAATATTTCCCGTCAAGTTGACCCCACAATAACCAAGTTTGACCTAGGCTTGAGGGAGTGTTATTAATCCTTTCCTCAATGTATTTTTTCAGTTGACTTAAACTGGTTTTCTGATATTCGCTATCATAGGCATCAATGATTAAACTATAGCTATCCCCCAATTGCGATGCCACTAACACATATTCTATCCCCATTAGAGGTTGTTCCCCCTCCTGATAGTCTAACCGCACAATATCGCTTTCGGGGTTTTCGCTGTTAGCATATTTTTTCAGTTTTTGCTTATTTTCTGGCGTTAAGTCGCTATATGGTTTTTGCAGGTCATGATGAAACCGCCGCCAAAAATAATAGCGATTAAACTTTATGCTTTTTGAGGTTTGTCCTAACCCTTCCCGTAAGTCATACAGAAACAGTTGCAGTGTGATTTCTTTTAGGGGATACATTCAGTTAACTTAGATAGATGGAGATGACTTAAATAGTTGGCTAAAAAACTCTTTTAGTTTGCCACCTCCCGAAGGATTTAGCGCATCTTTTGAGGCTTTTACCGGGTCGGGAGAATGACAAATTACCTCCACCGTATTGCTTAATTCTGTGCTATAATCATCACTCTCGAATATCGGTAGATAGCCTTTTTGGCGATCGCTTCCCTGCATTAGGCGATCGCACTCCTCCTCATATAATAGGGCTAAGTCTGTATCATTCATGGCGATCGCCTCTAATTGTTTGGTATTATTAGCAACATCGGAAATCGCCGCCAATTGATTATACACACTAATTGGCAACTTTTTGTTAAAACGGGCTAAAGCGTGAATAAATGCCGTTATGGTTATTTTCTGGTTGGGAGTCATAGCTGATTAATTTATGAGGGTGGAAGATGCCGTCAAAGATTCAGGCGACTTCGACGATTTCGTTGATTCGCCTACTCCTAAATTCTACCACAGTCTCCGTCATCTGTATACACCCATTTGATAATTAATTTATCCCGTCCGTGACCACTCCCGTCACTTCCTACCGAGGGGACTCAGTGACTCCCCCTTAGCTTAATAACCCGAAATCACCAAACTCCCCCAATGATAAACATCAGAAAACGGCATAACTTCCGGGTTTTCCTGTCTTTCAATCCGTCCTAAAGCCTTGGCTAAAATTCCCTGATTACTCTCACTCAAAGGATGTGATAAACAGGATTCATAAACCTTCGCAATTTCTGCCCAGGTCGCCTCACAGCGTAACCATTTTTTCGCCTTATGTAAAGCCATCGCCGCCGTTTCACCCCCTAGATATTCCTGATAAAACTTAATGCCAATACCGTCGCCGATTCATCATTCACCAGCCATAAATCTGATAATCATGATGCCAATCCGTGATGAAAGTTTCCAGTTGTTTCTGTTGCCAAGCCGATAAGGGTATAGCCGTCATGTCGTCTACCGTCAGGATAAAGGTTATCAAATAATAGTTGCCATAATACCAATAAATCATGGCGGTTTCCGGGTTAAGCAATGCGTGAATTTTTGCTTCTGTTAACCCTAGCTTTATGGTAATCCGGTTTATATTTTAGGGCTTGGTCGTAGGAGGATATCGCTTGTTTATACTCTCCTAAATTATACATCGCCACCCCTCGGTTATTCCAAGCTTTATGGTAATCCGGTTTATATTTTAGGGCTTGGTCGTAGGAGGATATCGCTTGTTTATACTCTCCTAAATTATACATCGCCACCCCTCGGTTATTCCAAGCTTTATGGTAATCCGGTTTATATTTTAGGGCTTGGTCGTAGGAGGATATCGCTC
>NZ_JARPLU010000115.1:0-7843 GCF_032349615.1 Limnospira sp. PMC 1279.21
CTACCTGAAAGGGGGGCACGAAGCCCCTGTGCTTCAGCCGGGGGTGCTGACCAAACATCATCTATACACCAGACAAATACAGGACAATCAATCAGGAAAGCGACAGACAGGCGTTCCTTGCGTCGCTTTCCTTAGCAACAGAAAACTATCCGTCTCTATGAATTGGTCCCCTAGGGGTAGATGGACGAGTTGGGCGGCTGGTACGTTTCGGAGACGGACGGTTTGCTGAAGCCCGAGGCGGACGACCTGGGGTAGGACTGTCTTCGTAAATATCTAAATACACCGATTCCCCCGCCACTCTAGCGATCGCAGATAGAACATTACGAATCGCCTGGATATTATGTCCCGAACGACCATAAACACGGCCCTTATCTTCCGCCTCAAAAGCCAATCTCACCCAAATTTTGCGGTGAGCTGGCGATCGCTCACAATCAACCCGCAGCGCCTCTGGCGACCCCAAAAACGGGCTAATTAAGAATCGTGCCAACTCCCCATAATTAGGATTGGCTGACAGGTTCTGGGATACTGGGTTCAGCGATGACTCCGGACTTGAGTTGTTCAAATACATTGGCTTTTTGCAGGATGTTACGCACAGTTCTAGTAGGTTGAGCCCCTTGTTTCAGCCGTCGAATAATAGCCGGGGTATCCAATCTAGTTTCATCCGTTCTGGGGTTATAAAAACCCAACTCTTCCAGAGGACGACCTTCACGACGCGACAGACTATCCATCGCCACAATCCGATAACTAGCTTCTCGTTTCTTACCGTAACGTTTCAATCTCAGTTTGATCATTTGGTTTTAATCAACTCTCCTTATGAATTTTAAGCTATTGTAGCAGTCTAGGACAGACTGACCAGCAAATCCGCCTCTCAATGGGGTAACTTAGTATTATAGCATTCCCAGAACCCGACAAAAGTCAACTCCCACAGTTAAAGCTGACCGAAACCCTTTTTCTTTTTGGCTTTCTTTTTCTTCTTCTTGCCGCCAGCCATACCCGGCATTCCCATACCCGGCATTCCCATACCCGGCATTCCCATACCCGGAAACTGACCCTTACCCATTTGTTGCATCAAGCTCCGCATCCGCTGAAAATCGCTCACCAAACGCATCACATCCTTTTCCGCATATCCAGCCCCTTTAGCCACCCGCTTACGTCTTGAGGGCGAATTTGACAGCAACTCAGGATTCTTCCGCTCCTCAATGGTCATAGAATTAATCATAGCCTCCGAGCGTTTAAGCTGGCTTTCCCCCGCGTCCAACTGCTCCTGAGAGATTTTATTCATCCCGGGAATGAGTTTAACCAACCCCCCCAAAGACCCCATATTTTTCATCAACCGGGTCTGCTTGAGAAAATCCGTGAAGTCAAACTTAGCCTCTAAAATCTTCTCCTGCATCTTCTCAGCATCGGCGATATCAAACTCTTCCTGAGCCTTTTCCACCAATGTGAGGATGTCACCCATACCCAAAATTCTGGATGCCATACGTTCCGGGTAAAAAGGTTGTAGGGCTTCTACCTTTTCCCCGACCCCGACAAACTTAATCGGAGCGCCGGAAACTCGCCGAATTGACAGAGCCGCGCCGCCGCGACTATCCCCGTCCATTTTAGTGAGGATAGCACCAGTAATGCCAATTCGGTCATTAAAGGTCTGAGTCAGGGTAGCTGCTTCCTGACCCGTCATGGCATCAACTACTAACAAGGTCTCGTGAGGTTGAACCGTCTCCTTTATTTGAGCCAGTTCCGCCATCATATTCTGGTCAATTTGTAACCGACCAGCCGTATCAATGATAATTGTATCAATACCCTGGGCTTTGCCGTACTCAATACCCTGGCGAGCAATTTCTACCGGGTCGGCATCTTTCCCTAACTCGAATACGGGAACATTTATCTGTTTCCCCAGAGTCATTAACTGGTCAATAGCTGCTGGTCGGTAAACGTCCGTAGCTACTAACAGGCTGCTGCGATTCTCTTTTTGTAGGTGCAAGGCTAACTTAGCGGAAGCTGTGGTTTTACCAGTACCCTGCAAACCTGCCATTAACACGATGGTTGGTGGTTGTTGGGCTTCAGCCAGGGGAACATTGCTTTCCCCCATGACTTTCACTAACTCATCGTGAACAATTTTGATAAACTGTTGACCGGGTTTCACGCCGGATACTACTTGCGAACCCTGGGCTTGAACGCCAACCTCTTTGATAAAATCTTTAACTACCATCAGGTTAACGTCGGCTTCCAATAGGGCGCGACGAACTTCTTTCAGAGCTTCCTGGATATTGGATTCTGTAATTTTGTCCTGACCCCGGAGTTTTTTCCAGGCGGACTCTAAACGTTCAGAAAGGGCATCGAACATAAATAATAATGCTTTAGTGAAAGGTTCTGGCTGCTATAATTTTGGCCATGGGGCGATCGCATTTTACCACAGCAACCTAACGAAAAATGTCTCCCTCCCCGAACGCACCTCCAATCAGGCGAGTAATTGGGCAGGATATCCGGTTAAGGCTATGGCGGGCGATCGCATTTAATGCCGTATTTTTGGCAAAAACTCCCCGGGTAGGATTCGAACCTACGACCAATCGGTTAACAGCCGACCGCTCTACCACTGAGCTACCGAGGAAAGTGGGTTGTGGTTGTCTTAGCCACAGTTAACTATAGTAACCCAGTGGTAAAATTTTGTCAAGCATTTTGCTCAAATTTATTTTAGCCCCATCCGCAACTGATCCAAACGCCTTTGAGACTCAGGATCTAGGGAACTGTCAAGAAAGCGACTCCTCGATCGCTTAGGAGTTTGGTGGCGACGTTGGCGCTGTCGATTAGAAGCCTCAACCGCTTCGGATAACTGCATTGCAGACATCCATTCTGCACCGTAGCCCATCACAGTTAACTGTTGTGCGCGGTCTGAGGTAGCCACCAGCAACCGTCGCCGTGATAGTCGCAACTTATGACACAGGGAGGCACACATTTTTTCTATATAAGTGTCAGCAGTTTGACCATAACCTGTATAGTGAATCAACAGATTACGACTGATCTTTTCACTGACACCGGGAGTATTCTGATAGTGAGCATCGAAGACAATGCGAGCATCGAGACCTTCAAAAGCACTGTAGTTAATCAGAGTTTCGATCAGATGTCGCCGGGCTGACTCCATGCTTTCCCCGTCGCGCTTTTGTTGTAAACGGGGCCAGATTCCGATGATGTTATAACCGTCTACAAACAGGACGGCATTGGTTAAAGGGCGTGACATGATTTATTACTGCAAAGCTCATATTGAACAGTGGACAATTTTTGCTTAGTTTCAATAATGGCATTTTTTTCGTTAGGTAGGATGAAAAAATCAAGGTCCAAAATCTAGGTTTGATGATTTTGCATCAATCGCCGTTTCAGGGGTTCAGGGTTTCCCTGAGCCACCACACGGCCGTTTTCCAACAAAAAAGCACCATCGCTGTAGTCAAGTTCATCGAGGCGGTGTGTCACCCAGAGGGCGGTAATGCCGCGATTTTTGACTAAATGGCGAACTTGAATAACCAGGTCTCGCTGACTGTCTGGGTCTAGTAGGGCGGTGGGTTCATCGAAAAGTAGGACTTCACAATGTCTAGCGATCGCACCGGCGATCGCAATCCGTTGTTTTTGTCCTCCGCTGAGGGCATAAATAGGGCGGCGCTGCAATTCCAGCAATTTCACCGCCGCCAAAGCATCCTCAACCCGTCGCCTAACTTCCACTAGGGGGAGGCGATCTTCCACCAAACCAAAGGCCACATCTGCCCCCACAGTAGGCATAACCAATTGGTGATCAGGATTTTGGAAGACAAACCCCACCCGTCCCTTAATGTTAATCTCACCGGACTGGGACTCCAGCAGTCCAGTTAGTAGCCGCAACAGAGTTGATTTCCCGCTGCCATTCGTACCAAGTAACATCCAAAATTCCCCGGCGGGGACGGCTAGGGAACAAGAAGTCAGGACTCTAGCACCTCCCGACCATTGAAAGTTCAGGTTTTTGACTTCAATAGCCGGTAGGGGTGTTTGGGGTTGGGCAGATTGGCTCATTCTGTTAAGGCTACAAATCCCGGAGATCTACCTGTAGCTGTGGTCCCCGATTTTTCGGAAATCTGCACAGCCGAAATTTCGCTGCTGAGGACAGCTACTTTTTTATCGGTCATTTTCTCGCAGGTTAACTCCAACAGTTGCCCATGGTCCGAACGCATCATGTCTAGTACCTGGTTATAGACCCCCATAGCGTCCTCTTGGGTCTTTCTTTGTACCGATAGGGGAACCGGGACATATTTCACGATGATGTCAATGGTGAACATAGAAAAGTCTTAAAAAAAGGTTAAGTTTAACACCGACTCTCACCAGTATGTCAGATATCGGCACTGTCTGGTTAACATCGCAGCCCTTAAATCCCAATCTCTGAGGCGATCGCATCACTTCTGGGGCTTCCGGCTGACCCCCACTAGGACCCTCGCGATTAATTTTATTCTGAGACTTGCCAATCTGAGAATTTATGTTTATACTGTTAAGATAGGTAAAGAAAAGTTAACGGCATCGATCATATCCCTAACTTTCTGTTAAGAACGGGAAGCTAGATTTTAAAATAGAGTGCAGTTGGCTGATTTACTGGAAATCATAATTTATTCGGAGATTTGGGTTTATGACAATAGCAGTCGAACGCCCTCAAGTCACCAGAGGATGGTTTGATGTCCTCGATGACTGGCTGAAGCGTGATCGCTTTGTATTCGTAGGATGGTCTGGTATCCTGCTTTTCCCCTGTGCCTATCTATCTATCGGCGGATGGCTCACCGGAACTACCTTTGTTACCTCTTGGTACACTCACGGACTCGCCAGTTCCTACCTCGAAGGCTGCAACTTCCTGACCGCTGCAGTCAGCACCCCCGCCAACAGTTTGGGTCACTCCCTGCTGTTCCTGTGGGGTCCCGAAGCTCAGTGGGACTTTACCCGCTGGTGTCAATTAGGGGGTTTATGGGCTTTTGTAGCTCTACACGGAGCTTTCGCGCTAATTGGGTTCTGCCTGCGTCAGTTAGAAATCGCCCGCTTAGTTGGCATTCGTCCTTATAATGCGATCGCTTTCACCGGTCCTATTGCCGTGTTCGTGAGCGTATTCTTAATGTACCCCTTGGGTCAATCTGGATGGTTCTTTGCTCCCAGCTTTGGTGTAGCAGGCATCTTCCGGTTTATCCTATTCTTCCAAGGATTCCACAACTGGACGCTCAACCCCTTCCACATGATGGGAGTTGCCGGCATCCTGGGTGGTGCGCTACTCTGTGCTATTCACGGTGCTACAGTAGAAAACACCCTGTTTGAAGACGGAGAAGGATCTAACACCTTCCGTGCTTTTGAACCCACCCAAGCCGAAGAAACCTACTCCATGGTGACAGCTAACCGCTTCTGGTCCCAGATTTTCGGTATTGCTTTTTCCAACAAACGCTGGTTACACTTCTTCATGCTGTTTGTTCCTGTAACAGGGCTGTGGATGTGTTCCATCGGTGTAGTAGGTCTAGCTTTGAACCTGCGTGCTTATGACTTCGTGTCACAAGAATTGCGCGCGGCAGAAGATCCTGAGTTTGAAACCTTCTATACTAAGAACATTCTACTTAACGAAGGTATTCGCGCTTGGATGGCTCCAGCCGATCAACCTCACCAAAACTTTGTATTCCCCGAAGAAGTTCTACCTCGCGGTAACGCTCTGTAATCTGGGACTACTCACATAACCACCAATTAACCCCCTTTCCTCAACGGATTGGGGGTTTTGGTTTGATTTTGATTTTATGGGTTCAAAAGGCTTCTGATGGTTTCGATCCGATCGCGATTAACTCCCAAATCTGACTCTCCGAGTCGGGATGCCGATCGCACTTGAATCACCCCCGCCTCATCATCCAAATAAAATTCTACATCATCCACAAAGCCCATAATCGCCGAGGTAAATTCGGCATTAAGATAATGGTCATCCGCCGTCACGATTTTGGCGTTGTCCATACTCTCCACCACTTGTTTGATTTGAGCGAATGCTTCCTCCCCAGAGGTGGAATAGGTGAAAGGTTCGATATAGTGAACCCCGTCCTGGCTTTGGGTGGAAACGCAGTTAGGGGAAGCAGGACAATCGGAAAGATAGCCGTCGTGTACTCCTAGGTTATCGGGTCGCTTTCCTGAGAAGGAAAACAGACTCCCTAGGACGCTGGGATGGGTAGGCGCAGCCACCGCCACGGTTTCCCCCCCAAAATATCCAACCAGTCCCAACCATAAGGCGATCGCCATCGGTAGTAATTTCTTGTGCAAGAATCTTAGGGGCGAAATCTGCATATATATAACTCTCCCGTTCAATTGATTGATATCGATACTTCCCCGATTCTATCCCAGGAGGCGATCGCCCTGTAGCGCGACGGGGGAGGAATAGGTAATCATAGAAGCCGGGAGTTTCAACCTCATCCTGCCGGAACTAACCGAGTCACTTTTAGGCGAAAATTTCCGCCTCTTCTTTCCCCAAAGGCGCGAACTCTCACAATATAATCCCCTCCCTCCATAATGCGAGCAAACAGGAGAGAGTTGGTTGTCCCGTCCGGGCCGTCGTCATTTTCTGCGATCGCTATACCATCATCCGATAACAACACCACCACAGTATCAAATTCATCCGACATCAGCTCAATCATCACTTGTTCATTGCTTGGGAGACGGACGCGATAATCCCGTAAAAAGCCGCCATCTCCTATGGGAATATCTCGTTCCGAGAGGATGTCCTCTACCACCTCACCCGGAACGATGGAAATGGGTTGATACATGACCTGTTGCGCTTGTAGCGGACCTGTTGCCAGTGCTAATGTACAAGCCGTGAGACTCGCCAGTAAACTTGAAGACCAAGAGGAAATAGACAGGTTTTTCATAGAGTTTAGAGTTACCGTGAAAATGAAACCCTTTTATGAGAATCTGTGCCTGGCGCGCTGAAAACCTTTCCCGTAGCGACAAACCTCGCCCTATGACTCCCTGACCGAAAACTAGAAACCAACCATTAACCCGGTTTTTGCCTCGCCCGGAATATATATATGGCGGCACACTTTCCCATGGTGTTATATTACGTCAAATTTCCCCGGAAGTCAAGCCCCCATCCCCAAAAATTTCCGCACCCGTCAACGCCATCTCTAGCCTGCATAAAAAACCCCTGCCAGAATCGATAGAACATTGTTAGCATAATTAGTGAGATAAGATATCTGGGAGGCATTGGGAAGATGGCAACAACCTTAGCACAGGTGGCGGGTTTTCTGGATAACCGCCGATGGCACTACCACAGCGACACCGACCGAAATCGCATCATTACTGGGGTACAGTCCGAACAGGTCGAGAATTTCACGATTGTCATTCAACTACAGGAAGACGGGGAATATTTAGCCCTGTTTGCGCCGCAACTCTTGAACCTGAAAAACCATGTATATAAAGGCGTGGCATTTCAGACAAGCCTTCCTGTTGAGCCATCTTCTCAAAATATTCGATGACCTCAATTCCCAGAGAAATAGTGACTTGTTTTTTTAAGGGTTCCGCAAAAGGATTGGGTCTCCTTTTCATTTGGGAAAGCGGATATTCCGGTTCCATGAGTTTATCTCCGATATTCTTGGCTATGCGGTGCGTCAGGTGACGCACCCTACGAGGGTGATAATTATTAATTATTAATTGTAGGGGCGGGTTCTGCGGTCAAATTTCCCTCCCAACGAGGATATTAATAAACCCGCCCCCAAACCCGTCGCCGTCAACGGTCAATTTTCCCTCTCCCACGGCTGAGAAACCCGGTTTCTTTGAGAAACCGGGTTTCTTGATTTCGGCGGTCAAACCCCGGTTTTTTCAACAGGAC
>NZ_JARPLU010000115.1:7853-16926 GCF_032349615.1 Limnospira sp. PMC 1279.21
CCCTCCCAACGAGGATATTAATAAACCCGCCCCCAAACCCGTCGCCGTCAACGGTTGATAAACCGCGTTTTCAACAGGACTATGCGGTGCGTCAGATGACACACCCTACGGTTGCTGAGAAACCGGGTTTCTTGATTTCGGCGGTTAAACCCCGGTTTTTTGAACAGGACTATGCGGTGCGTCAGGTGACACACCCTACGGCTACTGAGAAACCGGGTTTCTTGATTTCGGCGGTTAAACCCCGGTTTTTAATTAGCCGTTTACCCGATGGGTTATCCCCCACAG
The DNA here is from genome assembly GCF_032349615.1 of Limnospira sp. PMC 1279.21. Taxonomy (NCBI): domain Bacteria; kingdom Bacillati; phylum Cyanobacteriota; class Cyanophyceae; order Oscillatoriales; family Sirenicapillariaceae; genus Limnospira; species Limnospira sp. PMC 1279.21. The sequence goes on from NZ_JARPLU010000115.1 coordinate 8,139, forward strand.
GCATATATATGCGCCCACCTTTTCCCATGCTATTATGATATGTCAAGTCCTCCTCAAAGTCAACCCCTAATTAGGAGAAATTTTGGGGGGATTAAGAAGATTATGGAAAGTGCGATCGCACTGGGGGAAATGTGGGATAATCTCAGGAGGTCTACCGAGTTGATAAATCTGGCAATGACACGAGATTCTAAATGTCCCGATAAGGAAGTAAAAGAGATTTTGCGCCGATCGCTAAAAACCTAATCGGTGAAAGAACGTAAACGCCTACGACGGGAGGCGATGCGAATGATGATAGCTGCACCGGAACACTGTTTGTGGAAGGGAGAACCGCCACAATATCGCGATGATTTGATATATATTGAAGCGACGGCGGCGGCTTGGGATTATATCGATCGCAAAATTCATGGAAATGTCCGGGGTGGCGAAGTTTATGACCCCGATATTGACAAGGCTGCTAGTCCCTTCACTCTCTGGAATATTCGCTGCAAATGGGCATATCAAGACATCCTGAAAAAACGCAGACAGTTAATCGATGATCATCCCCCCACACCAGACCCGGAAACACCTTACAATATTGAAAATGAACCGCAGCCGTCGGTAGATATTCCTCGGTTACAACGCATTCGCCGAGAAATTGAAAATGACCCGACGGGGGAGTTAAGGAGTTCTTTTGTACGCCAAACCCCACCGCCGCCGATTACGGTTCAAGATGCTTTATTGTTCATTTATGATTGCGTGTCTCGCGGGGAAAAATACACCCTAAAATTGGTGGCGGAACATTTTAAGATCCCGCCGGGTGTCGTCAACTCTGCTTGGAGTCGCACCATCAGTCCCCTGTTGAAAAAAATGGGCGATCGCCTATCTCAGGAACTAGATTTATATGATGGGGATATTTACCCTGAAACAAGCTGTTAACCAGAGGATTATTTAAGCATCATGAACACTCAAGAATTATTCGGTCAACTGATTCCGATACCCCCGCAAATCACCGATTATTTACAAAGGATTTCCGGTGACATTGAACCCTCCCAATTTCCAGAGATTGCGGAAAGAGCGATCGCTGTTTGGGTGGTGCATCGATATCTAAAAAGGTTCGATTATCAATCGGATTTCCGCAGCAGTAGCGCCTGGAATATCGCCGCCCAGGTTTTGACGGATTGGGGGGATTTGGAAATCTGGGAAGAAGGGGAAAGTTTGGGCATTGTGGAATGTATCCCCCTCCCAGCGAATGCCGAAAGTTTGGAGATTCCCGAAGGTGCCGTAATAAGCGATCGCATAGCCTATATTGCAGTAGAAATTAACCCGCCCCAAACCTGGGGAAAAATTGTCGGATTTACCCCCACCCTAGAAATAGAAGACCCGGAATTGAGTATCGATCGCGAAGACCTGTTAGAATGCGATCGACTGTTGGATTTATTGGAACTCGCCGAACCCCTCGCCGACCCGTCCCGATTTGCCGAATTAGAGTCCTATTGGTCGGGTTTGGGTGAATGGTCTGCGGAAGCACGCCAAGCAGTTGTCGCCCAACTGGAAAGAGCCTTATTATTGGAAACCATGGAACCCCTACAAGTGGAGTCCGCCGCCCAGGAAGTAGAAGCGTTAATCGCCCAATCTGTAGCGGAGTCAGGGCGAGAATTGGCAGTGCGAGAAAATGCCGAAGATGAGTCTCGCCAAGAACTGCGATCGATTTTGCGGCGGTTATTCGAGTCATTGCGGGGAGCAGAAGATTAATCACCAGCCCCCCTACCCCCAAGGGATGGCAAGGCTCTAGGAGGCTCCTGGGGCTTGTTGGTGGCGATCGCGGTTGAGGGTGCAACCTGCCCCTGCATAAAAAATCACGATTTCCCAGTTAGTTATCTAGGGGGGTTCTCCCCAAATATAACTATCGAATTGCAGGCACAATCATGGAACATATAGCCAACATTCTGCCCAACGTGATTCCCCATATCAACACCGCCCAAAACGGCTTATATCCCCTGGTAGAAAATGCGATCTTCACCTCTGCTATCACCCTAGACCGCCTACCCTACGCCGTCCGCTGGCACATTCCGGCTAAGAAATATTCCCAGGCGAAAGGCTGGCTGGAAGAACTGACCCGACCCGCCGGAGGCCACAACGCGACGTTTTCCCATGGCAATTGGTGGAGTCCGGTCACCAAAACTTGGGTGGGAGAACCGATAGTTTTGGTAAAATCTTACATGACGGCTGCGGTTTTGGAGCAACACCTAGGGGCAATGCTGCGGGGTTCTTATCGCATGGGTCGCACACTGGGAGAAGAAGCGATCGCTTTGGAAATTCTCAGCCATAACATCATGCTAGTCATTCCCACAGATACTCGGATATCCCCTTGACTCCCGACCGCTGTAGCCGGTCATTCTCCTGTAAAGAAGCAGAAGCCCGCACCTATCCTAACCGGTGGGTGTCGGGAGTCTGTCATCGTATGCCAATTTTTCGATAAGATGAGAACTATAGACCGACAGTGAAACCGGAAGCAGAGACCATGGCTAAAACCGTTGCCGATGTAATGACCCCTAATCCCCTTGTGATTAGTCCTGATGCGCCCCTGGCTGATGCGATCGCCCTACTAGCCCAGAACCGAATTGGAGGGCTTCCCGTGATGGATAACACGGGTAAATTGGTGGGCTTTATCTCAGAAACTGATATTATCTGGCAGCAAAGTGGCGTGACCCCACCAGCCTACATCACTATTCTCGACAGTGTGATTTATCTGGAAAATCCCTCTCGCTACGAAAAAGAACTACATAAAGCCCTAGGTCAAACCGTGGGAGACGTGATGAGTAACGGACCCATGATCACCATTAAACCAGATTGCTCTCTGTCAGAAGCAGCCCGGTTGATGAACCAAAAGCAAGTGCATCGGCTGCCAGTTTTGGATGAATCAAAAAAATTAATCGGTATTTTGACCTGTGGGGATATTATCCGAGTCATGGCTATGGGTACTGATGACGACTAAAGCACATCGGTTTCCCCAGTTGTTGTGAGTTTTCTCTCATCGCCGAATAAGATGGGAATAGTCCTTAAAGGTTAGTTCTCCCCCTAGGGTGAGAGTCGCCTCGGACTTTAACCGACAGCAACTGCTTAACTGTTTAACCAAAATGACTATTACTCCAGAGTCCATTGTGCAACAACTGAGTTCGGAAAATCTTGGCGATCGCTTACGGGCAGTTAACCAAATCCGTCAACTCGAAAAAAATATCGGCTTTCAACTCCTGCAAACGGCGATCGCTGACCGAGATACCCGAGTCCGATATGCAGCAGTTAGCCAAATGGCCAGCCTCGGACACCAAGATCGCGATCGGTCTTTAACCCTGTTGCGCGATTGTCTGCTTAATGACCCAGAAGCTGATGTCCAAGCCGCCGCAGCCGATTCCATTGGGGCTTTGAAACTCACAGAAGCCTTTGAAGACCTGCATCAGGTTTACCATAATACCTCTGAATGGTTGGTGCAATTGAGCATTATTGCCGCTTTAGGAGAATTGGGAGATCCGCGCGGCTTTGAACTCCTCCAAGATGGCTTGATTAATGGCAACGAATTGATCCAAACCGTTGCTATCAGCGCTTTGGGAGAATTGGGCGATCGTCAAGCCATACCCCTATTGATATCTCGTGCATCAGACCCAGATTGGCAGATCCGCCACCGCATCGCCCAAGCCTTATCTCGCCTGGGGGGTGAGGAAGTTCAAGAGGTTTTGCAACAATTGGCTACTGATGAAGTTTCCCAAGTCGCCCAAGAAGCACAATCAACACAAAATTCCTAAAATCTGGGTTTCTCAGACGGTGCAATTTCTGGTAGCGTAAATATAAAGTACGAGCCGAAAAGGCTGATCTCGGCTAATCTATCGTTATTTGTACTTACGCTTATCCTTTCTGCTTGGGAGAAAAAAATGTTAACACTTCTGTTTCAAGTGCTTTTGGCGGCTTTGGTGATTGTGTCCTTCCTCATGATTGTCGCAGTCCCTGTGGCTTATGCTTCTCCTCAAAATTGGAGTCAGTCTAAGCCCCTCATTTTTATCGGTTCTGGCCTGTGGGCGGTTCTGGTGATTTTAGTAGGAGTTTTTAACTACTTGGTTGTTTAGCCCCTAGGCTATTGACAACCAACTTAGAAGAGGTGAGAGGAATGGGGAAATCTTCCGCCCCAAACCTCTATCCTCACATCCTCGATAGATAATTTAGACTACTTATATTATGACGGTTTTTGAAGGTACTTTTACTCAGCTTGAGTCCGTAAAGTTGGCGATCGTAATTGGTCGGTTTAACGATTTGATTACTACTAAACTACTAGAAGGGTGTCAAGATTGTTTAAAACGACATGGGGTAAATCCCGAACCCCACGGGACTCAGGTTGATTATATTTGGGTTCCTGGTAGTTTTGAAATTCCCATGGTTGCTAATCAATTAGCCCTCAGCGGTCGCTATGATGCTATTATTTGTCTGGGTGCGGTCATTCGCGGACATACTCCCCATTTTGATTATGTGGCGGCGGAAGTGTCTAAGGGAATTGCCGCTTCTGCCTTCCAAACTGGCGTACCTGTGATATTTGGTATCTTAACTACTGACTCTATGCAGCAGGCCTTGGAACGCGCCGGAATTAAAAGCAACAAGGGCTGGGATTATGCTATGAATGCCCTGGAAATGGCAAGCCTAATGCGACAAATGCGCCATAAAGGACGCTCCGGGCCTTATTTGCCTAATACTATTGGTGCGACATCAACTCCGGTTTTATCCGCCGGTGTCGATACCGATGAACAGTCGGAATTGTCTACGGAATCAGGCGATCGCTCTAATCAATAACACGGTAAATAATTTACTTGGAGAACTGCCCAATATTTAAGCTGTTAATTATCGTAGTTTGCGGGATGATTGACCATGAAAATTAAACAGGCGATCGACCTCCATAAATTCTTGACTTTCCTGGTAGTCCTGGGGTTGATGGTCGCATATAATAACTTTACTATCGGCCCCTGGGTTTATCTCGCTCTCCACGGAACCTATGGGATTTTGTGGTTGCTAAAAAGCCGTATTTATCCAGATAAACAGTGGGAACAACAAATTCCTTGGTGGCAGGGAGTGGGCGTGTTTACGTTTTTAATCTTATATTGGGTGGCTCCATTTATATTAGTTAGTAGTCACTCCGAACCACCAACCCCATTAATTGCTGCCGCCATTTCTATTAACCTGTTCGGGGTATTTTTGCACTACAGCAGCGATGCTCAAAAATACTACACCTTAAAATATAAACCCGGATTAATTACTGAGGGATTTTTTGCCCGTTCTCGGAATATTAATTATGGGGGAGAACTTCTGATTTACCTATCTTTTGCTATGTTAGCACAGCATTGGCTACCGTTTTTGATTCTGGGCTTATTTGCGATCGCTATTTTTCTGCCCAATATGCTCAAAAAAGATGAATCCCTCTCCCGCTACCCAGAATTTGAACAATATCGCCAAAATTCGGGGCTACTCTTGCCCAAATTATGGGGCAAAATCCCCGACTCTAACCCTAGTGCGATCGCCCCAAATAATGATGGATGATTCCCTGAATTTAATCTTACTGTTAAAAATAGTAAAGATATAGAGATAAAATAGACATATTGCGAGACAATATGTTTAGGGAATACCGATAGGGTAGTCCCGGATACCGTTGAGTTTTAGTTATTTACCCAATTAACTGGGTAGGAGGTTGTGATATGGTACAAGCTGTGATTCCTAGTGCCGTCAAATATTCCATTCAAGTCATTCAAGACGAGGCGCGTAACCTCGTAGAAAAAGGATTAATCGATCGCCATCAACCAATTTACACCATGTGCCAGTATATCCCAGCCCGTGAGTGGGATTGGGTCGAGTGTGAATTAGAACAAAATGATTTTTTGCTCAGAGATCGAGTCATTGACCTTTTAGGTCGTGAGGACTGGAAGGAAGACTAGATTGATAGATAAGGATATTAGCATAAATCTTCGCGTCAGCTTGATTAGGGCGCTGGCTAATTGCGCCCTGGTAACTGCTATTTTAAGAATCCGTCGGAGAATCAATATTAGCCTTGAATGGGGACGGTGGGCGATCGCTACTCCAAGCCCACCAAGCACAACCACATTGACAGTGATAAAATTCTTGCCACTTGCGGCGGTTATTATCCCCATACACAGGCGATCGACGATTAATCCACACCTGTTGAGCTTCCAAACTGCTGGCCGAACATTGGGGACAGCAAAACTCAAAGGCGTGAACAGCATCACTGGTCCAGTTAGGGGGTGTTAGCTGAAAAGCATCCATTTTAATCAGACTTTTTGCCCTATTGTAGAGTGTATTTGGCTATGGCAACATACCCAATTCAAATATGCTTGCGTTTCAACCGGATCTGGTGCAAGATTCGTAGTAAGCAAAATCCTTAGCTACCCATTTATCATCGGGTGATGACTTAGCTCAAAGGTCTATATCCACCCCCGGATCAGTCAAAGCTATGGTTGCGGGTGCAGCTTCTCCATTATTCAGTTTCCGCACTTAGGGAAAGATTTATGAATCTACTGCTGAATTTAATTTCCCTACTGGGAATTGCTGGTTTGTGCTTTATTGCTTGGTTAGGTTCCGAAAACAAGCGCGTCATCCCCTGGAATGTGATCTTTTGGGGAATAGGCTTACAAATGGTTATTGGACTCATTGTATTTGTCTTAGGTAGCCAATTAGTCGAGGGACTCAGCACCCTGCTTAACTCAATTTTGGACGCTTCCGAAGCTGGGGCGCGATTCTTATTTGGTGGACCACAATCAATTTTGGTAGCTGACCCAGACTTTCGCGCTGGTCCTGGTCCCGCTGGACGTTGGATTGCTAGGGCTGTGGGAACTCCCTTTGTCGCAGTTCCGGGCGATCGCATTGGTCCCGATAATCTTAACCCCGGTTTTGCTTATGTTCTAGCATTTCGCGCCCTTCCCCAAGTCATTTTCTTTGCAGGTTTGGTCAGCTTATTATATAGACTGAATATCATTCAGCCTGTTGTACAAATATTCGCCAAAATCTTTCAGAAAACCATGGGAATTAGTGGCGCTGAATCCCTATCCGGTGCTGCTAATATTTTTGTGGGTATTGAATCTGCGATCGCGGTAAAACCCTATTTATTAGACATGACCCGCAGCGAACTCTGTGCCATTCTCGCCAGTTGTTTCGGGTCGATCGCTTCCTCCGTTTTAGCATTATATGCAGGATTTCTCAGACCGACTTTTCCCAACATCACCGGACACCTAGTTTCTGCCTCTTTAATGACAATTCCCGCCTGTTTTGTCATTGCCAAAATTCTAGTTCCAGAAACTGATCAACCCAAAACTCTGGGGAAAGTTCCCGAAGAACCAAAAGCCGATAAAGCCAGCCTCCCTAACCCTATGGATAGCTTAATCGGTGGTGCTTTAGATGGCGTGAAAATGGCAGTAGGAATAGCCGCCGCCTTGATTGCAATTTTGGGAATGGTCGCTTTAGTCAATTTGGTTTTTGCTACTTTGGCAGGATTTTCCGAAAGTGATTTTTTCCTCCTTAGTTGGATAGGTAATCTATTTCAGGTCATTACCCTACAAAACATTTTGGGAGCCTTATTTTTACCTCTGACTTTTTTAACTGGGGTTTCCCTCGAATGGCAAGAACTATGGCAGTCTTCCCTGTTAATTGGCAGAAGGCTTTTGGAAACTAATATCCCCCCCTATCAAGCCCTCGCTCAACTTAATGCTAACGGCGAAATTAGCAACCGCGCCATGTTAATTGTTAGCTATGTTTTGTGCGGATTTACTCATTTTGCCTCCTATGGAATTTTCGTCGGTGGTTTATCTTCCTTAATTCCTAGCCGACGTTCGGAAGTCGCATCTTTAGGCTTTACTGCCTTATGGGCAGGTACTTTAGCCACTTTAATGACAGGCTGTATGGCGGGATTCTTTGACTTTGGAAATCCTGCTATTTTTGGAAAATAATTAACTAGATTAATTCGGGCTTATTTTGAGGAGGAATTATGCAACCAAAACGCCTGAAAATTATAGGCTTGGGACTCATCACCGCTTTACTTTTATTGGTGTTCGGTAATATGGATCGCCTACCATTTACCAGCATATCAGGAGAATCGGCGATCGCTCAACAGACCACTCCGACACCCACTCCGACACCCACCCCAGAAGCTACCCCAGAAGCTACCCCAGAAGCCACCCCAGAACCCGCACCGCCGCCGGAACCGACAAATTCTGTGGAAGCATTACCCCTAAGTGGTAGCGCCTTCAAGGACCCCCAAGGTCGTTTTGAGGTGGGGATTATTCAAGATTTTAATGTCGGGTTTGCGGGCAATTTTCCCCTGTTTGAGTCACCAGATGGTAACTTGGCTTATACAGTGGTAGCTAGATATCGCGAAAGCGATCGCACTTTACCCGAATTAGCGATCGCGCAAATTGCGATCGAAATCTTTGAGCGCGGGGAAGGTTTTAGACCCGGAAATTTTGAAACTTTGGGGACTGGGGAAGTACAAATGCCTTGGACAGGAACCTTAAAAATCGGAGCCAGAAGCCAGCCTATGTCAGGAGTAATTTTTGCTCGTCAAGCTGGTAATCAAATCCTAGTTTTATTAGTGTCTGCCACAGCAGCAGGAGCCCCCAACATAGAGGGAGCAGTTGCAGCTTTATCCGACACACTACAACCTCTGTAAAAGTAATTAATAATTAATAATTAATAATTATTAATTATTAATTATTAATTGTAGGGGCGGGTTCTGCCGTCAATTTTCCATCCCCACCAGGATATTAATAAG
>NZ_JARPLU010000116.1:0-12836 GCF_032349615.1 Limnospira sp. PMC 1279.21
GAGTTGACAGGTCGGAGGTGGGAGTTGGGGGAAAGTCCGACAGTTGGGAAGTTGGGAAGTCCGAGAGTTGACGGGTGAGAGTTGGGGGAAGTCCGAGAGTTGACAGGTCGAAGGTGGGAGTTGGGAGGTAATGTGTTGAATAAAGAATCAAGCGTATAGCCATGTCTGAACTATCGTTAATATAATAGCAGATGTGGAGGCAGGTGTCAAGGGTGATTAGGAGCGAGGTGGGGCTAATTTTTGGAGAATTGAAAGGTGTGGGGATGATTTTAACCAGTTAACTATTTTGATGATAATTTGTTCAGCGATCGCTATCACCCTATCCAACCATTCAATTAAAGATTGTAGGGGATGTTTAACATATCCGATCGCTTCTGCTGGTGTTTCTAACCATAATGGTTTATCTTCTACCTCTCGTTTTTGAGAATAGGCTATGCTACCGCCTTCTGTGAGGGGGGTGTTAGGGGAAGTCGCTAGTTGTAGTTGTGATCCTTGATGGTGGTTTAATTGTTCCAGTATTTGTGATTCTAACTTGGGAAAATTAGGGAGAGTTTGACTGGGGGGAAGTTGAGGAGTCCGAGTCTTGGGGGAAGTCGAGTTTAATCTAAATTGAGGTTGAGAATTGGTTAAAGGTAAAGGTGGCTTTGAGGTTTTCCAAGGATCTGGAAGTGGTACCGATACCCTTAGAGAGGGGTTGAGATTATCGGTGGGTTCTTTGAGTAAATAATTGAGGGTCGAAAATATCCATAGGTGGAAGTTATGGAAAAGCGTCGTGGCGACCGGTTTGATTTGAGGTTCAATTTCTGCGATCGTGTTGTCGATCGCTAAAAGTAGAGTAGGGTGAGATGATGGTTGTGGTTGGGGGTTCTCCTTCGCCGTGGTTTCTGCGGAGGGTAATGATGGTGAGACTTTGGGGGTGGGAAGTGTAAAGTTGCTCAGAGGAGTATTTTGGAGAATTAGATAAATCGGATAAAGTAAAATTTGGGTGGTGGCGCTGGTCGCGTAGCGAATATTCCGCCAAGTGCGATCGCAAGCATCACTAAATTGCTGATAGTTGCTCAGGAGGAAGTTAAACAGGCGGCTTTTATAGGGACCGGAGTGGGCTGAGGACATATAGGCTCAAGTTATGCTAAGAGATGGTTTTGGTGGTTATTAATAGCTCGTGCCTCCCATTGTACAGCAACTTACAGGGAATAGGCAAGAGCCAATAGGATAAGTCATGATGTTTGTTAGTTGAGTGGTTGATGGCTGAACATGAGTTTATCTAGTTCTGATGATAGTCGTGTTGTGATTAATCAGGCGATCGCCAGATTGCGGGAGATGACCAGATCCGATCTTCAGAGACGGTGGCGGTTTCATGAGGGAGATATTTCCCCACAAATGAACCAGGGGTGGCGTGATTGGTCCTTCGTGGATTTGAATGATCGGGGTCATGTAGCTTGGTCTGAGGGGGGGAAAGTTTTGTGGTTAGCCCAGGAGGTTAATATTCCCGCTAATTTAGGGGGGTATAGGTTGGAGGGTTTATGCTTGAAATTGAGTTTGGTTTGGTGGGCACAGTTGGCTGAAGTTTATGTTAATGGTAGTTTGGTACAGTCGGGAGATTTATTTGATTGTAGGACAGCGATCGTTTTGTCCGAGTCCGTCTTACCTTCCACCAAGTTTAGGATCTTTTTAAGGTTGGTAAGTCCCCCTCATGATCGAGGTGCTTTGGTAGCCTCTAGTTGTGTCTACCAAGCCGGAAAAGTTGGAGATATTGATCCGGGTTTTATTGGCGACGAGTTGGCGGTTTACTCTAGTTATCTGCTGAAGGGAAATATTGATGAGTTGGAGTTGACAAGTCGCGCACAAGTTTTCCCCCTCCTCTCTCCCCAAAGGTGGCAGGAGTTAGGGGAAGCCGTTAGTAGGATAAATTGGGATATTGTAGGCGATCGCCATTTATTTATGTCCGAGTTATTCCGTCTGCGAGAGTGTTGGGATACCTGTGCGGATTTAAAGTTAGTTAAGTTTAGGTTTTTAGGTCATGCTCATTTAGACTTGGCTTGGCTATGGTCAGTCGCCGAAACTTGGTCGGTCGCCATTAAAACCTTTGAGTCCGTCCTCGCTTTACAGGATGATTTTCCTGAGTTGATTTTTACTCATTCTACCCCCGCGCTATATGCTTGGCTTGAGGAAAATAGACCCGATTTGTTTAAGTTAATCCAAAATCGGATTTCCCAGAAGCGTTGGGAGGTCGCCGCTGGTTTATGGGTTGAACCCGAATTAAATACCGTTTCTGGGGAGTCAATTGTTCGCCAAATTCTCTATGGTCAATATTATGTCGCTGATCAGTTTGGGGAAGTCTCCCGTATAGCTTGGCTACCCGATAGTTTTGGTTTTTCTTGGCAACTTCCCCAGTTGCTGACTCTGGGAAGGATTGATTTTTTTGCGACTCAAAAGTTGCGGTGGAATGATACAACAGTCTTTCCCTATGGTTGTTTTCGTTGGCGAGGTTTGAACGGTACCGAAATTGTCAGTTTGATGTCTGCACCAATTGGGGAAAATGTCGAACCCCTCAAGTTAGTAAACTATGGCATTGAGTGGGAGTCTCAAACTGGCTTAAATGAGTGTTTATGGTTGCCAGGAGTTGGCGATCATGGCGGCGGTCCGACGCGGGAAATGCTGGAGGTCATCCGTCGTTGGCGATCGTCTCCTCTGTTTCCTGATTTGCGTTTTATGTCCGCCGTCGATTATTTGGATGGGCTGGGTGATTTACCCAATCTTCCAGTGTGGAATGATGAGTTATATCTCGAGTTTCATCGAGGTTGCTATACTACCCACGCTGACCAAAAGCGTTGGAATCGTTTGTGCGAAGGGTTGCTCTATCGGGCTGAGTTGTGGTCCGCTGTCGCTTCTATCGTGACCGGGTTTGAAGTTCCCCAGGCGACCTTAGAAGAGGCATGGAAGGGGGTTTTGTTTAATCAGTTTCATGATATCCTCCCAGGGTCCGCTATTGCTGAGGTCTATGAGGATGCTAACCGGGGTTGGCAGGCAGCCGCGACAACCGCTGGAGATGCTGAAAATAGAGCATTAGATGCGATCGCTTCTTCCATTTCTCTCCCTTACCCCCCACAACCTCAAGCTATACCCATTGTCGTCTTTAACCCCCTCAATTGGACTCGTTCCGAAATTGTCCAAGTCCCATTACCCCCCCAGGGAAGTTGGGATGTTTGCGAAAGCACTGGAAATGCCTTAAATTCCCAACTGGTGCGGGTTTCAGGTCGGTCTGAATTGCTGTTTTTTGCAACTGATGTGCCGTCAGTCGGTTATCGCTGTTTCTGGTTAGTGCCTAAATCCCCTGAAACACCCATGAATCAAGGGTTTGAGCCGAAAAATGACCTTATATGCGCGCACCTTCTCCGACTTTACTACACTATATCAGGTTCCCGTTTAGATGTCAATACTAATCGTAAAAATTCCGAAAATTGGGAATTTGAGAATCAGTATTTACGGGTAAAAGTGTCGGGAGAAACAGGAGACTTAATCGAGATTTTTGATAAAGTCAATAGTCGGGAAGTCTTGACATATCCCGGACATCAATGGCGACTGTTTCGAGACCAGGGACAATATTGGGATGCTTGGAATATTGACCCCAATTATCATAAGTATCCCTTAGATAGTCCGCAACTAGAGTCAATTGAGTTTGTCGAAAAAGGTTATCTACGCGGGAGGTTGCGAGTTTTCAAGAGATTTAATAACTCTCGGTTTTGTCAAGATTATGTTTTATCGATAGGGTCGCCAATTTTACGGGTTGAGTGTCGAGTAGAGTGGCGAGAGAATCATGTGTTAATGAAGGGTTATTTTCCATTGTCTATAAATGCAGATTTACTGAGTTATGAAATCCCTTGTGGTGTAATGGAGAGAAAGACCGAACCCCAGACAAATTTTGACAAATCCAAATGGGAAGTTCCTGCTTTAAATTGGGGGAGTCTGAGTGATGGTAATTATGGTGTATCATTGCTAAATGATTGTAAGTATGGATATGATTTTAAGCCAGATGAAATTGGTTTAAGTTTGCTACGGGGTTCTTTATGGCCCGACCCGAAAGCTGATGTAGGTGTTCATGAGTTTAGTTATGGTATTTACCCCCATTTAGGTGATTGGCGACAGGGGGAAACTGTGCGACGAGGTTATGAGTTTAATCAGCCGCTACAGGTGAGGGTTTTAGAGTTATCTAATGTGGGGATAACTGGTGGTGAGTCCTGTCGGAGTTTTTTAGGTTTTAGTGCTAGTAATTTTGTGTTAATGGCTGTGAAGCGATCGCACTTAGACCACCAGACTTGGATTATACGAGGTTATGAGTGTCAAGGAAGTGGGGGAGTATTGGAATTCGAGAATAGTTTAGGAGTCCAGGTCAACTATGCCGTCAACTTATTGGAGGAAAGGGTTGGGGTTTTTGACCGAAAGATGCAACCTTGGCAGGTGTTAGGGTTAGCCATTTCTGGGAAGACTGGGAGTGACGAAGTAACTTGAGATAATCATCAGACTACCAGGACTTGAGAAGCCGGGTAGAATTGGGAAAAAAGTTTTTAAAAACCCAGCTTCTCAGGAAAATTGATTAATTATTAAAAGGTGTCACTCACAATTTTTTGTGCTTCCGAAATAATCTGATTCAAATGTTCTTCCCCCTTAAAACTTTCCGCATAGATTTTATAGACATCTTCTGTACCCGATGGACGTGCAGCAAACCAACCTTGTTCCGTCGTAACTTTTAAACCACCTATAGCCGCATTATTTCCCGGTGCATTAGTCATTTTAGCCACGATTGGATCACCCGCCAAAGTTGATACTTTCACATCTTCTGGAGATAACTTACTGAGGCGTGCTTTTTGTTCAGAATTAGCAGCAGAATCAATACGGGAATAGTAGGCGCGACCCAAACGTTCAGTCATGTCTTTATAGTGCATACCAGGGTCTTTACCAGTTTTAGCCGTAATTTCCGCCGCCAGTAAATCCATAATAATCCCATCTTTATCAGTAGTCCAAACTGTGCCATCCATTCGCAGGAAAGATGCGCCAGCGCTTTCTTCACCGCCAAAACCCAAAGAACCGTCTAGCAAGCCATCTACAAACCATTTAAAGCCTACAGGAACCTCACAAAGTTGGCGATTAATATCCTTAGCTACCCGGTCAATCAAACTACTGCTAACTAAAGTTTTCCCGATCGCACTTTCAGGACTCCAGCCTTGTCGATTAGTGAATAAATACCAAATAGCCACAGACAGGAAATGATTAGGGTTCATTAATCCCATGCTAGGGGTAACAATACCATGTCGGTCTGAGTCCGTATCATTCCCAAAAGCGATATCATAATCATCTTTGAGTTTAACCAAATTCGCCATAGCATAAGGAGAGGAACAGTCCATGCGAATTTTCCCATCCCAGTCTACAGTCATAAACCCAAAAGTCGGGTCAACTGTAGGATTGACTATAGTCAAATTTAACCCATAACGTTCTGCAATAGGTTCCCAATAACCAATATTAGAACCCCCCAATGGGTCAACACCTATTTTAATTCCTGATTCCCGAATTGCTGCCATATCAATAATATTTTCCAGGTCAGCAATATATGGGGTAATGAAGTCAAAACTGTGAGTAGTGCTGGCGTATAATGCCTGATTGTAAGGGCTGCGACTTACCGCGCGATTACCATCAGCCAGGATTTGATTAGCCCGTTGTTGAATCCATTTGGTGATTTCCGGACCTGCCGGACCGCCAGAGGGGGGATTGTATTTAAAGCCACCGTCCGAGGGGGGATTATGGGAGGGGGTGACGATAATACCGTCCGCTAAACCTTCTGTACGTTGGCGGTTGTAGGTGAGAATGGCATGGGAAACCGCCGGGGTGGGGGTAAATTTGCCATTTCCTTCCTCTGTGGCTATGTAGGTTTCTACTTGGTTGGCTGCTAAAACTTCTAGGGCGGTTTTTTGCGCCGGTTCAGATAAAGCGTGGGAGTCGTGACCCATATACAGGGGACCCGTAATGCCTTGGTGGCGGCGATATTCTACCGTCGCTTGAGTAACCGCTAGGATATGGTCTTCGTTAAAAGTGCCGTTAGCCGAACATCCCCGGTGTCCAGATGTACCGAAACTTACTTGCTGTTGAGGATTGTTGGGATCTGGACGCACTGAATAATATTGCTCAATAAGGCGATCGATATTTTCCAAGATATCACCTGGGGCGATTTTTCCGGCCAAGGGGCTAATGTTTTTGGCTACCATTATTATCTTGATGATTCTATACTCTGGGTAATGGTTGAGATTATACCAGTCAGTGTCCTGTGTATTTATCGTCGCAATTTGGCTAATTTAAGTTAAGTTTTACTAATGTATCGCTGCCAAGAGTTTTAATTTTACCAAGTTTGTTAAGAATTAATACATTTTTATTGATAATTTATCTCAAAATATTGACGATATTATAGGGGTTATGGTAGGCTAGAGTAAATCGCACCCAAGGTTTTGCTGTGTCTATTTGTAAAAATAGGGGCTATAACCCCTATTCTATCGCCCAAATAATTATTCTCTGAGCAATTTTAAAAAATCCCGATGCACCAATTTTAGGCTACGGAGAGGAAGCCCAAAATCGACATCTTGACAAAATCGACATTTTGTGCATATTGGATGATTGCGTAGACAGGGGGGATAATAGTTCATGATAGGAACTCCATAGCTGGTGCGACCACATCAGGAATCAAATTTTGTTGGTCTTCCTGGTAGACAGCCAAATCAAACCAGAAGGTAGTTCCCACTCCCAACTCACTAACCAAATGTACCTGAGAATTGTGCTTTTCAATAATATTCCTAACAATAGATAAACCCAAGCCCGTCCCTTCCAAGGTATGCACTCGATTTTCGACTCTAAAGAATCGAGTAAAAACAGCTTCTTGGTCTTCCGAAGCAATACCGCTTCCGGTATCAGAAACCTCGATGCGTACCACTCTCTGATATAGTTGTGAATTGTGGGAAATATGCCTATCTAAAGGTCGAGGTGGTGGTGGAGACATAATCCAACCTCCCCGTTCAATTTCGGCTGCTTCTCGACTCTCAGCCAGGGAGATATGATGGCTATCATCTAATAAATAGGCACGAATTATTACTCTTCCGCCAGCTTCGGTAAATTTGAGGGAATTTCCGACCAAGTTAGTGAGGACTTGTAACAACAAATCAAAGTGACCTCTAACGGCTGGTAGTAATGGTTCTACCTCTTTACTCAATTCAATTCCCTTATCTCGCGCATTGAGTTGATAAGTCCGTAGGGTTTGTTCAATAGGATGAGCAATATCAACAGGTTCCAGGTGATAAATACGACAGGACTCAAGGCGAGATAAATCTAAAACGTCATTAACTAGACGGGTAAGGCGGTCAGTTTCATGGTTAGCGGTTTCTAAAAATTCTCGACGTTCTTCTTCGCTTAAATCATCGCCATAGTCGTGGAGAGTTTCGATAAAGGATTTAATGTTAAATAAAGGTGTTCTCAACTCATGGGAAACGTTACTGATAAACTGGCTTTTAGCGTCATTTAGTTCGACTTCTCGGGTGATATCCTGAATAGTCATAGCAATGCCTTTTAAACTTTCCCGATAGTTTTCCTGATTTTTGACGGTGGCATCTTGATTGTAGAATGTACATTCATTAGCTTGGGGTCTTTGGGGGGAGGTGCAACTATTATCGTGGTCATAGATACAACTAGCGCAGAGGGGTTCTACACCGGGGGATTTATGTAGTAAAACTGTGGTGAGAAGAATGCGGAGAGTGCGATTATTTGGTTCAGTGAGAGAACAGCGAAATTCTCCTCCTTCTAGGTTTCCAGAGGCAATTTTTTGTAATGGTTGAGATAGTTCTTGTAATACTGGTGCGGGAAGATAGGTTAAAACGTTTTCAGAAATGACGCTTTGACGTTCCCACCCAAAGAGGCGACGCGCGGTCGGGTTGACGAGAATTAGATTAAGTCCAGCATCTATTAAAACTGCACCATCTGCAATAGTTGAAACCAGAGTTTCTAGCTTGGCTTTTTCGGCGGTCAACTCTTCGATATTTTGTTCGTCGTAGCTTTCCAGGCGTTCTGCCATTTCATTAAAACTCAATATGAGTTCTCCCAATTCACCGCCAAAGGGTAAATCAATGCGTTGTCTAAAGTTACCAGCAGCTATATTTTTGACTCCCATTAGTAGTTCTTTAATCGGCTGAGTAATGGTTAGGGCATTAAAAACCGCCCCTAAAATTACCATAACCCAGATAGAGACGAAAACTGCTAAGGTAACGTCACGAGTTAAGTTAGAGGAGACGACAACGGTGGGATTAGGATTAATACCGATCGCCAAAATTCCCAGATATTTGTCATCGTGCATTAGGGGAACAAATACATCTGTTATTTGACCCCCAGGGGTAAGATGCTGGCGCACCATAGGTAAAGCGGAATAATCCCTCGCTTCGACACTGGCGAGAAAATTTTCCGGCAGTTGCATCCGTCGTCGCAGGGTGAGGGAGTTCTGGACTGCGGAATCAGAAAAGGGGAGACCGAGGAAAATCTCGCCGTCGGGGTCAGCATAGAGCATATATCGCACACTAGAGGTGCTGGTGTAGAACTGACGGGAGAAACGGGCTACCTCTTCCCGATTATTTTCAGCAATCATAGGGGCGACATTAGCGGCTAAAAGTAAGCCCAAATCTCGACCATAGCGGGTATCATTAAGACGAGCGTCTTGCTGAATGGTATTAACGGCCCAAAAGGTTAAACCGCTCATCAATAGGGACACCACCAGGGTAGCTCCCGCCATGAGTCGGGTTTGTAGGGTAAACTCAGACCACCAATTTCTGAGAATTTCTGGAAGTTTGGTGAGAATTGCCAGCATCTTGTACGGTTCTGGGTTGGGGAACTGCTTATCAGTATCTAGCGTAGACGATCGCCAGATTCTCTACCACAGTTTAGCAAAAATTGGAGTTAAGTTTTGTTAAGGCTGTACATAATTGATTAATTTTGGCTTTGTCGGAGTCTAAAACCAATATCTCGGCGACAGTACATTCCGTCAAAGTTAATGCAGTCCACAGCCTGATAAGCATTGGTGATAGCAGTTTCTACAGTGTCACCGATAGCGGTTACACCCAAAACTCTGCCCCCGTCGGTGATTATTTGTCCATCGACCAGGCGAGTTCCGGCATGAAATACTTTAGCACCCAAGGCTGATGCTGCGTCAATACCAGTAATCAGCTTACCTTTTGGATAAGTTCCCGGATAACCACAGGAAGCCAAAACCACACATAGGGAAACTCCGGGTTTCCAACGAATAGGGGGAAGTTCTGCCAGACGGCGATCGCAACAAGCTGTTAAAATCTGGTCTAGGGGAGTATCTAACATGAGGAGTACAGCCTGAGTTTCCGGGTCTCCAAATCTACAGTTAAACTCCAGAACCATTAAATCACCGTCAGGGGTAATCATCAATCCCGCATAGATAATACCACAATAATCAATTCCCCGGTTTTGAAGTTCCTGTAAAGTAGGTTCAAGAACCTCCCGTTGTATTTTCACCATTAACGTATCAGAGACCAGGGGGGTAGGCGCATAAGCACCCATACCGCCAGTATTAGGTCCCGTGTCACCTTCTCCAATAGGTTTATGATCTTGAGCCGGAATTAGGGGGCGAATAGTTTTACCATCAGTAATAGCTAAAACCGAGACCTCTTGACCCTGTAGAAACTCCTCGATCACAATTTGGCAATTATCTTGACCAAATTCTCCCTGAGAAATGGAGGTAATAGCCGAATCAGCCATTTCCAGGCTAGTAGCAACAATAACCCCTTTTCCCGCCGCGAGTCCATCAGCTTTAATAACAATGGGAACTTGAGTAATATAGTCTTTAGCAGCTTGGGGGTCAGTAAATACAGCCCCCGTGGCGGTAGGGACTCCTGCTGCTAACATCAAATCTTTAGCCCAGGACTTACTCGCTTCTAATTTTGCGCCTTCACGTCCGGGTCCAAATACTTTAACATGATTTTTAGTAAGTTCATCTGCAATACCCAAAGCCAGGGGCACTTCTGGACCGACGACCACCAAATCAATAGCTTCATCTTTAGCCAAAGCAACAATAGCCGGGATATCCTCAACCGGGATATTTCGATTTTGACATTTGGTTAGGGTAGCAGTCCCGCCATTTCCGGGAGTACAGATAACCTGTTGGACTGTTTCTGACTGAGTGAGTGTCCAAGCTAAGGCGTGTTCTCTACCACCGTTTCCAACAACTAATATTTTCACAAGAACCTCGCACCTTCAACAAATAAAACCTACACCAAAACGATGTAGGCTTGTCGATAATAATTAAACCAAATTTTGAGGAAATCCTACATTCCCAAAGCCGCCAAGGTAGCCGGACCCGCCACACCATCAACTCTCAAGCCGTAGTCACGCTGGAAGGCTTTAACTGCTTTGGTGGTAATTGGACCAAAATATCCGGTGGCGCGCGCGTGGAAATAACCGTAGTAAGCTAGTTTATGTTGCAAGTTAGTAACTCGGGAACAACTGTCACCGTGGGACAGGGATTTATGGTAGCCACGACCACGACGGGGGCGGTGACTGGCTGCATGATAGCCATAATGGCGTTTGGGAGGAGATTTAACATAGCAGGAGGTGTAGCAATGGAGTCCCAAAGCGGAAGCTGTGGCGGGACCAACAATGCCATCTGCTACCAACCCATAGTCACGCTGAAAGGCTTTAACGGAGTGCTTGGTAATTGAACCAAAATAGCCGGTAGACCGCGCGCGGAAGTAGCCATGATTAGCTAAGGCGTTCTGCAATTGTACCACATGGTTGCCAGAGGAACCATAGTAGATGGAGGCTTGGGCGGCGCTGGTGGAACCCAAAATTGACAAACCAATGGCTGCACCGATAATTGGCATTAAGCAGGTAGTAGAAACTTTACTCCAGTTAACACCCCGAAACAGAATCAAGTTGTCGCTGAGGTTGAACTGCTGGGGAGACTCATAGCTAGAGACTAGATGATTGTAGGCAATTGTATCCATTTCATCTCCTAATTCAGTATTTGAAAAAAAAGTTGACCAATGGTTGATCTAATTCGAGATGCTACCACGGGTTATTAATTTATAGCTGTTTGACCCGCAAAAGTCTAGGGTTAACTATGAAAATCAAGATTTTTTTGCAAAACTTAATATAATTGTGAAGACACAAATATATAATTGTACCACTTTGCGAGTTGCTTATTGTTAATCACTGACATTTATTATGAATCTATTTTTAGGTATAGATTTTGGTACTTCTGGGGCTCGTTCAGTAGTGATTGATACCCTGGGAGGGGTTCATGCAGAGGGGGTTTGTACCTGGAAGGAATCATTGGTGACTATGGAATCACCGAAACTCTGGAAAAATGGGTTATTTGAGTTACTCAATCAAATTCCTAAAGATTTATGTTCTCAGATTAGATCGATCGCCATTAATGGTACTTCTGCTACAGTGTTATTATGTGATGAGATGGGGAATCCGGTCACCGCACCGCTCGCTTATAATCACAGTTGTGATCAGGCTATTGTGGAGAGACTAAAAGCGATCGCACCCCCAGACAATCCGGTTTTGAGTAGTACCTCTAGCTTGGTCAAACTACTCTGGTGGCAAGAAAATCTTACCCCGCCGCCACCCGGAAAGTTATATTTTTTGCATCAAGCAGACTGGCTAGGATTTTTATTACATGATAAGTTGGGTATTAGTGACCATCATAATAGTCTCAAACTCGGCTATGATGTGGTGAATCTTTGCTATCAGTCGTGGTTGTTAGAGGCTATTAAATGGGGGGGTAAATTTACGCCGATTTTGCCAAAAGTCCTGACCCCAGGAACCTGTATTAGCCCTATTAATCGACAATTAAGCGATCGCTTTCGATTGCGCCCAGATTGTATAATTAGAGCCGGAACTACAGATAGCATCGCCGCTTTCATAGCCTCCGGTGCTAGTTCCCCTGGGGAGGCTGTCACTTCCCTAGGTTCAACCCTGGTGTTAAAGCTGTTAAGTCCTACCGCTATCAATGTTGCTAAATATGGCATTTACAGCCACAGGTTTGGTGATTTGTGGCTGACTGGCGGCGCTTCTAATACGGGGGGTGCCATATTGCGACACTTTTTTAGCGATCGCCAATTGGAAAGCCTCAGCCGCCAGATTAATCCTAACACTCCCACTCTCCTAGATTATTATCCCCTATTGCAACCGGGCGATCGCTTTCCTATCAATGACCCCAATTTGTTACCCCGTCTTGAACCTCGCCCCAGTAATGATGTAGAATTTCTCCATGGCTTACTAAATGCGATCGCCCGTATTGAGTCTCAAGGTTATCAACTTTTACAAAACCTAGGCGCAAGTCCTCTCCAGCGCGTCTATACTGCTGGCGGTGGGGCCAAAAATTCCACCTGGACTACTATTCGCCACCATCATCTCCGAGTCCCTGTACTCCCTTCTCCACACACCCAAGCCGCCTACGGAACAGCCTGTTTAGCTATGCGGGGGGAGTTGATTAAAAAATCAAGTTGTTAAGAAATGTTAAAAAAATCGACCTTTTTTTGGGGGGTGGGTTGACTTTCGGGGAGGTTGACGCTATACTTTTAGATAATGGAAATAGTGACATTTTTCAGTTAAAAAGTAATATTTCCATTATTTAGCATTACTATAGTAATTGTAAACAATTTCCGCAGCCCTGTCAACCCCTGAGCCGGGGGCGATCGCAACTTGATTAAAAAATCAAACTTTCAGGGTTAAAAAAATCGACCTTTTTTTGGGGGGTGGGTTGACTTTCGGGGAGGTTGACG
>NZ_JARPLU010000116.1:12846-16847 GCF_032349615.1 Limnospira sp. PMC 1279.21
GCAGCCCTGTCAACCCCTGAGCCGGGGGCGATCGCAACTTGATTAAAAAATCAAATTGGGAAAGCAAATAACTGATAAACTGTTTTGAGGCTATATCAGAATAATCAGAAGTATGGCAAAACCTAAGCGCATCGGGATTCTGACCAGCGGTGGTGACTGTGCTGGATTAAATGCAGTAATTAGGGCGGCGGTATATCGAGCCCAGGGGACTTATGGCTGGGAAGTAATGGGGATACGCCAAGCCACCCACGGGTTAATGCTGCGTCCGCCATCAGCGACACCGTTAACCATAGAAAAAGTAGATCCAATTCTGACAGCAGGGGGGACAATTCTAGGGACAACGAATAAAGGAGATCCCTTTGCTTTTCCGATGGCCGATGGTAGTGTGCAAGATCGCTCCCAAGAAATCATTGACGGTTATCATGAATTAGGATTAGATGCGCTGATTGGCATTGGTGGGGATGGCAGTCTCGCAATTTTAAGGCGTTTAGCAGTTCAGGGAAATCTGAACCTAGTTGGTGTACCGAAAACCATAGATAATGATGTAGGTAGCACCGATCTATCAATCGGATTTGATACCGCTGTGAATATCGCGACCGAAGCCTTAGATAGATTGCACTTCACCGCCGCCAGCCATAGCCGGGTAATGATTTTAGAGGTTATGGGAAGGGATGCGGGACATATTGCTCTCCATGCGGGAATTGCGGGGGGTGCGGATGTAATTCTGATTCCCGAAATTCCCTACAGTCTGGATAGTATTTGTCAAAAAATTGAGGATTTGCAGCATCAGGGGAAAAACTACTGTCTGGTGATTGTAGCTGAGGCGGTTAGGACTGGTGCGGGAGAAACCGTGATGACCACTAATCAATTAGGTCAATCTAGGCTGGGTGGTATTGGTCATTATTTAGCCGATCGCATTTCCGAGGCTAGTGGTGCAGAAACGAGAGTGACAGTTTTAGGTCATATTCAAAGGGGGGGAACTCCTTCTTCTGTGGAACGTTTAATCGGATCAGCTTTTGGGGTAGCAGCAGTAGACTTAATTGCAGATGGCAAGTTTGACCAGATGGTAACTTGGCGTAACCGTCATGTGGAAAGTGTACCCATTGCGGAGGCGATCGCTCAGTATAAGGGTGTTGATACTAATGATATTCTAGTGAAGACAGCTCGGAGTATGGGAATCTGTTTAGGGGATTAACCATAAAAGTGGTGCTTTAGGGTAGGAATGAATCGTCAAATTTTACTGGAAAATCAACTCAAGCATTGGCACGAGGTAATCAGCGATCGCTCTGGTGATCCGGATGCTTACATTCGCCGGGGGATGGTTTACTTCAAACTGGGTCAAATTGCCGAATCAATTAAGGACTTCGACCAAGCCGAAGCCTTAGACCCCCGGATTAAACCATACCTGTGGCAGCGTGGTTTATCCTATTATTATGGGGAACAGTTCCAAGCCGGTGCGGATCAGTTTGAGATTGATCTGACTGTGAATTCCCAGGATGTTGAGGAGACAGTATGGCGATATCTTTGTCAGGCCAAATTACAGGGGGTAGAATCAGCTAGAATATCTTTATTGCCTGTCTCAGGTGATTCTCGGACAATCATGGGACAAGTTTACAGCCTATATCAGGGAAATTGTAGCCCGGATGAAGTGCTCAATAGGGGAACCTGGTTAGGACAACAGGGTAGATTTTACGCCCATCTTTATGTGGGATTATATTATGAGGCGGCGGGTGATCAGGAGCGATCGCGTTATTTTATCACCCAAGCAGCTACTCAGTATAAACTCAATGATTATATGTGGGATCTGTCTCTAGTTCACTGTCAACTGAGAGGATGGCAATAAAATGGAAATTAGGAATCTGAAACTATGACTTTGTTAGGAAACATCATCTGGTTAATTTTCGGAGGTTTTTTATCTGGATTAGGTTACATTATTGGTGGTATCACTATTTGCTTAACCATTATCGGCATTCCCTTTGGTATCCAAGCCATTAAACTAGGGTTTGCTACCATGACCCCTTTTGGTAAAGAAAGCGTAGTTTCCCCGGATTCATCTAATCTGTTAACCATGATTTTTAACGTGGTTTGGGTAATATTTTTTGGCTGGGAAATCGCCTTATCCCATTTATTGCATGGTTTAATTTTGGCAATTACCATCATTGGGATTCCTTTTGCGAAACAACACTTTAAACTCATCCCTATGGCTTTATTACCCTTTGGTCGTGAATTTCGCGATATTCAAAGATAACCCGAATCAGGTTAATGGTAATCAACCAAAGCAGCTACTTCCTATATAATTCATGCCTCGCCTACCTAAATTAACCTTTGAACGCGGCACATTAACCCTGCATCCTCCCCCCAGAGGTAGAGGGTGGATTGATTACGCAGTTTGGGATGATCGGGTAGAGAAGTTTCGTGTACCTGCGATTTCTTACCCTTTTCTGATCAAGTGTTTACAAGAGGAAAAAGTAGATTTTCTTGACGAAGCCAAAATCTTCCATCCCTTAAAGTTAGTTTCCCGCCTAGAAATGTCGCCTTATGTGCATCAACAAGAGGCTTTAAGCGCCTGGGAAAATGGCGGGAATAGGGGAGTTGTGGTATTACCGACAGCTTCGGGAAAAACCTACCTGGCGCAATTGGCTATAGAAGCGATCGCCTGTAGTACCCTAGTGGTGGTGCCGACCCTAGATTTAATGCACCAGTGGTATGCCCACCTAGTAGCTGCTTTCCCAGAGGCGGATATTGGGCTGTTGGGGGGCGGTTCACGGGATAAAACATCAATTTTGGTCGCCACATACGACTCAGCCACCTTGCAGGCGGAAACCCTGGGAAATCGCTATGGTTTATTGGTGTTTGATGAATGTCACCACCTCCCCACAGACTTCTATCGAGTCATTGCAGAATATGCGATCGCCCCCTATCGTCTAGGACTAACCGCGACCCCAGATAGGTCTGACGGTCGTCACAGTGATTTAAACCATTTAATCGGTCCTACGGTTTATCATCGCACACCGGAACAATTAGCGGGGGTGGCTTTAGCAGAGCATGATATTGTGCAGATTAAAGTTAAACTGTCGGAACCTGAACGCGATCGCTATCAAGAGTTAATTAAAGTTAGAAACGATTTTCTCAAAAACCAAAATATCCGCCTAGGTAGTTTAGACGGTTGGAAACAATTTGTGATGGTCAGTGCGCGATCGGCTTCTGGTCGTCGGGCGATGTTAGCCCATCGTCAAGCTAAAGAAATCGCCCTTTGTACTGATGGAAAGTTACGGATATTAGCCGACATTATCAGCCAAAATCACCCCGAAAGAACCCTAATTTTTACAGTAGATAATACTACGGTTTATCGAATTTCTCAAGATTTCTTAATCCCGGCTATCACCCATCAAACACCTGTGAAAGAACGTCATCAAATCCTGGATAAATTTCGCCAAGGAGAGTATCGAACCCTCGTGGCTTCCCATGTTCTGAATGAAGGGGTTGATGTTCCTGATGCCAAAATCGCAATTATTTTATCAGGTACTGGGTCGGAGCGGGAATATATCCAACGTCTAGGAAGGGTATTGCGTAAGGGAAGCCAAACCGGAAAACGGGCGGTTTTGTATGAGGTAATTACTGAAAATACCAGCGAAGAACAGACCTCCCAACGGCGGCGGGGTCACAAACAGCCCCCACCTCAAAAACCCAAGATTTCCCCACCTACTGGATTATATGATCTAGAGCGATCGTTATCTCCAAAAGCCGCCGAATCTTCAGAAAAATGGGATATTGATAATTAATAATTAATAATTAATAATTAATAATTAATAATTAATAATTGTAGGGGCGGGTTCTGCTGTCAATTCGGAATTATCGACGACAATATTAATAAACCCGCCCCCACCGACCGGGTAATTCTCAATTATCGACGACAATATTAATAAACCCGCCCCCACCGACCGTGTAATTCTCAATTATCGACGACAATATTAATAAACCCGCCGTCACCGACCGGGTAA
>NZ_JARPLU010000117.1:0-16926 GCF_032349615.1 Limnospira sp. PMC 1279.21
AGATTTTTATAAAGGTCAATAGAAACCATAGGTCTAAACCAGTAGAAGACAGTTTTAAAAATTCGATATTTAAATTATAGCATATCTGCGATCGCGGGTTATTTATTAATGTTTAATCAAGTTTTTTTAAGAAAAAATAAGGGTGGGTTTATCATTCTTTTACTTTGTAGTAGCAAGCTGATATGATGAACCCAACCCTAGGTTATTTTCGGGGGAAGTGTTATTTTAATATGTTTGACACTTCAGCATGAATGAGGGCAATATTTGGGTCACGCTGAATGGCTTGATAATAACGCTTTTCTCGTTCGGTTCCCTGTTCATCTACTCGCAGTAGAAATTTAGCTTCTTCTAGTAGTTCGTTAACTTGGTCTAAGGTGACGGGTTCTTTTTCCTCTAGGGTTTCGTCAATTTTGACAATAAATTGGGAAAATGGTCGCAGCCAGCTAAACCAATCATCTCCAATTACTAGCCGGAAAAATTCTCCTTTAGAGGGGATACGTCCGTAACACTTCTCATAAGTAATGCGTTCGGACTCTAGGAGATTTTTATGTAAGTTAAGTAAGCCTGTCCGCAACTGACGCAGACGCTTAAATGGAAGATTGAGAGGAGATTGAGTTGAGGACATGAATACAAATACGATCGCTATTTTCTGAGTTATCTTATTATCCCATAGAATGGGTAATTTAATGATAACTTATTCCCAATCTTGGCTGGTGTCACAAATAAAATTATCGGTGATAATATCATCAAATTGGTAAGGACAAATATCGGGAAAAGTTCGCAAAGGCAGACCTGTCTCTCGGAGAGCCAAATCAACCCCAGCCTCGAAGCTGTCCTCCAAGGCTTGGGCGATTCGGGACTTTAAACTAGGATTTCGAGATAAATGTCGCCGGGTGGCGCGGCGCTGTTCTCGAATGGTCAAGAACCAACTCCTTGAGCGTTTATGGGGTTGATATTCCCACTTGAGTAAATGCCCTAACAAGACTGTTAGATGACTGACTAATTCTCGATATTCTTGTCTTCCTAAACTGTCAATTTCAGCTTGTAAATTTTGCCAATCTAGGTTATTAATATCCTGTTGGGCTAAGGCTTGTAACTGCCACTGAGTCCAACCGTAAAAGTCCTGTTGATATAAGGAAAGTTTCTGACTATCCATAATCAGGATGCCTATATGTTATAATGGTGCATGATATTTGAATTAATGATTATGGCATCTATTTCTAGGTCGGAAGTAAAACAACTGTTAGAACGTTTGATTTTTGTGGACGATCGCCCTCAAGATTGGGTAGAGGATGTGTGGGGCATGAGTCCGACTTTAGGGGAAACTGCCGCCCGCTTGGTTGATGCTTTTGAGGCTGTAATTGAATGTTGTTCGGAGGAAAAGTTAGAGAATCTGTTACAGTCTCTCTATAGCGATCGCCTCGATGAAGATATCTGATATCATAGCATTTGCGTAGCTCCTAAATACTTGGTAAGATAGGGGGAAAACACCTCATAAATCAAGGTTAAGGGCTTCCCGTGATGCCAGAAAAGATAATAACGACCCCAAAAAGGCCCCGGCTGTCCAAAGGCTAATTCTAAGGCTTTAGAATCGCCATAGTCAATACCTTGCACATCTCGATATAATTCAGTTCTCAGCCTGGCTAAACTTGCCCAAATTGGCAGAGATCTATTTTGTAAATACTCGTCAACGTGGCTATTTTCCCACCAGGAAGTAGCATAGGCTAAACGTTGTCCTGATGCAGTCCGTAACCAGACTTGACGGCGCAACCGAGGGCCGGGGACTGCCTGAATCAATGGCGGCGCACCATCTGGACTCATACCAATGGCAGACATATCAATCACATCGACCTCTGTAGGTTCCCCGGTGAGTAGTTGCAGGTGGCGGGTTGGCGATCCGTCTCCCAATAGCATAATTTGCCAGGCTGGGGATAATTTGCTGTGGGGGAGTCCTTGGCGGACTGTTTCCTGGTTTCCCTGCCAACGACACCGGAGGCGATGCCAGCCAGCAGGCTGTTGAATGGGGTTAGGGGAGTGAATGTGGGCAGTCAATGTTTTTTACAATTCTTAACGTTGGTTGTAATCATAGCGCATCTTTGTGATCATAAGTTTTAGTCCCCTAGGGGGGAATTTCCTGCCCGCCATAGAGTTTCTGAAGTTTCCCAGAAACCGCTATCAGGATTATGATTAACAGAATCAGTGAAAGTATCAAGTATTATGTCAGATCTTATGTCGGCCCCTAATGATATCACCTTAACGGTCACAGTTTCCCAGGAGTTAATGCAGGAAATTGAGCAAAAATCTCAAGCATCTGGACACAGCATCACGCAACTGGTGCAGGAAGCGATCAAGGAATATTTAAACCTCAATAATGCCACAGATATAGAACTTTTACGTCGTCAGATCATTGAACTCCAGCGACAATTATTAACTCTGGAAAAAATACCCCAAGATTTAACGGCGGTTGAAACTAGGGTGGCTATATTAGAAAGGCGCTTAGGTTCAGTAAGTATAACTAATCAACGATCATCTTTACCTACTGTGGCAGCAGATGATGAGGATTTTTATGATGAACCGGATGAAATACTCACAGATTTTTTGCCAGATTAATTAAGGGCAATTTTGGGTATCTAAAAACTTTAATTGCTGATATAACATCTGAATGCGAGGGAGATGCACTCCTCCGGCTGTAGCCATTTTTAAGGGATTGCCTAAAATGGCATCAATTTCTAGGGGGCGGCGCTGATCATAGTCAATTTTCATGCTGGTTTTATAGGGTGTCATGGTTTCGGTATGAGACAACATTTGATTAATTATTTCGCGCTCAAGAAAGCGATCGCAACCTTTAGCACCCTCTAAAACTTCCCCCATAATGTCCTCAACTAAAACCCGAGTTGCTGGATTTGACATCATTTGATCAGTGCGGGCATTTAAAACTACTGATAATCCATTATAGGGGATATTCCACACCAACTTTTCCCAACGAATTGAGAGTAAATCTTCGGCTATGTCTAGGGGGACACCAGCCTTTTTAAAGTCTTCACCAATTTGTTGGAGTCGGGGGGTAATGCCACCAGATTGGTAATTGTGGTTATATTCGGCTAGTTTCATCATACCATAGTCTAAATGGCGAATATAACCAGGTTTGATTTTATTAGAACAAATTACACAAATACCCCCTAAAACTCTGTGATTGCCGACTATTTCGGCTATTTCTGGCTCAATTCCTAACCCATTTTGTAAGACCAAAACCACGCCATCAGGTTTTAAGACTGGGGGTAAAATTTGGGGTAGTAAATGATTTTCTGTGGATTTTATGGCGACAATTACTACATCACAGGGTGGCATTTTTTGGGGATTATTGTAGGCTGGGACTTGGGGGAGTTGAAAATCACCCCAAACGGATTCTATTTGTAAGCCATGCTGACTCACCCAATCGTAATCACTTCTGAGTAAAAAATGAACATCTAGTCCTGATTTCTGAAGTTTAGCGCCATAGAATCCACCTAATGCCCCGGTGCCAATAACTGCATAACTACGAGGATTGCTAAGTTGAGAAACCAAAGTCATATCATCTAATTAATTGATGGTCAAAAGCTGTTAATATTATGACACAAATCATTGTATTTGTCGAGGATTTAACCATTGTTGAATGGGAGGAGGAAGGGGTTGTCTTTGGCGGGTAGATGGGTTAATTGAGATATGCTTAGTTATACCTTGGGCGATTAATGATTGAGGCTGATCAGCAAGGCAGATTTGATATTCTATCTGAAAGGTATCTAGGCTTAGTTGTTGAGGTGAGAGGTTAATGACAATCCGATCGCCACAATAAATGGGTTGCCGATAGTCCATAGAAGCATGGACAAT
This sequence comes from Limnospira sp. PMC 1279.21, assembly GCF_032349615.1. NCBI lineage: Bacteria > Bacillati > Cyanobacteriota > Cyanophyceae > Oscillatoriales > Sirenicapillariaceae > Limnospira > Limnospira sp. PMC 1279.21. The sequence goes on from NZ_JARPLU010000117.1 coordinate 3,868, forward strand.
GGGAATGGCAAAATCGGGGTTATTGACAAAAGTTTTTAGGTCAATGCCTAGATTAATTAAAGCGGCTTCATAGGCTTGGTGACACATAGACATCATCTGGGCAAAATAGACAACGCCAGCGGCATCAGTTTCGCTAAAGTAGACAGTTCTAGTATATACCACAAAGGTGATGAATAAATGAGCAATTTCGGACTATTGTTCCCCTGAACTAGGGGAAATCAGGGGAATTTATGGGAATTGACTATCCTTGGTTTTTGATCATCATAACATCAATAATTTTGGTAGCCATTTCTTCTGATAAATCGAGGGAACTGTAGAGGTCATTAAGTAGGTCTTCTTCCTCTTTGGTAATTTCACCATCAGCGAGAGTGATATCTGTAGCAATGGCAAAGACTGTTTCCCGTAACTCTTTGGGTAAGACAGCGATCGCCGATTTTAATAAAGTATTGTAGCCGTGGGTTTTAATTTCCGTGAGTAGACGATCTAGCATTTCCCGTTTCTGAGTCGGGGAATAGTCGCTAAAAAGCTGCATTCGCGATAGACTACTATTGAGGATTTGAGACTCACTGGGGAGAACCAAACCATCAGCGGCTATGGCAATTAAAGCGATCGCCGCAAAGGCTTCCGGGGGTGAAAGTTTAATAGTAGCGTTGCTATCAGTAGATTCAGACATAGTTAATTTTTCCTGATTTGGGAGTATTTCCGATCTTGATTATGATGACACTGGATGCCGAATTTTTCCAATCTATTGATCAGCTAGGGCAATTTCCGCGGCCAGAAAATCGATAAACTGTCGCGCCGTCCGTCCCGATCGCCCATTATGTCTTGTTGCCCACTGGCGGGCGCGATAATCAAGATCTTCTGGATCGATAGTTATTCCGGCTTGAGTAGCCAGATGCTTAACTATGCTAAGATAAGTTTCCTGATCTGCTGGTTCAAAAGTCAGGGTTAAGCCAAAGCGATCGGCAAATGATAGCTTTTCCTGGACTGTATCCCAAGCCTGTACTTCATTTTGGTCTTGAGGGCGGGGACGTTCATCAAAAAACTCTCGGACTAAATGGCGGCGGTTTGAGGTGGCATATACCACCACATTTTCAGGTCGGGCGGTCATATTTCCTTCCAGGACAACTTTCAAGGCTTTAAAAGCATCATCATCTTCTTCAAAAGATAGGTCATCCACAAAGATAATAAACTTTTGGGGAACTCCCCGCAACTGTTCAATTACTTGGGGTAGGTCTCGCAGTTCAGATTTAGTTACTTCAATTAATCGCAAACCCCGATCGCTATATTGATGTAACAAGGCTTTAACTAGGGAAGATTTCCCTGACCCCCTACTGCCATATAACAGAACATTTAAGGCAGAATATCCCGCCAATAAAAACTCGGTATTTTTTAACAAGATTTCTCGCTGTGGTTCATATCCTACTAATTGGTTGAGGTGAATCGGATCAGGATTCGCGATCGCCATTAGTTCCCCATTCCGCCAACGAAATGCCTGGTTTTCGGCAAATTGACCAGTTCCATATTGTCGATAGTGGGCGGCGATCGCTTCAATGGCATCTCCCCAATTTTCCCCTTGGGCTAACTGATTACGCAGAGCCAGTTCTTCAATTTTATCAACTAAAATAGGTTCATCTTCCCAAACTATTGGCAATTCGGGAATTTGGGCGATCGCTTGTACCCATTGAGCCATTTTTATCCCCTGACATTTATAGAGGATATGTAAGATTCCTAAATCGTGACGGGTAGCCGCAATTAAAGAGGGATTTAATGCCGTTAGGTCGCACTGTTGGGCTTGACGGGAAAAGGGATTATCTGCCCTCAGAATTTGAGTGATTAAGTAATTTTGCCAGCTTTGGGATTGTTCGGCTTGGACTCGAAACCAGTAACTATAAGCCTGTAAAGTTTGATGGCTGTCTGCTTGTAACATATAGTCTAATAGGTTCATAAAGGCTTGACCTATTGGATCTCCCATTACTTCCTGATAAAGCAGCAGGGATAGCGCTTGACGTTGCAGAAATCGAATTTTAGCGATCGCTTCAGATAACGGTGAGGACATGGGCTAATTTGGCTGAAACTTACATCTAAACACAACCACGACACTCTCTGATTATATGGCATAGTGCCACCATCAAAAACGTTAATTTTTACAACATTTTCTTCCGAGTCTGTCTGATTCCTGATAAGTTGCTATTGATGGCAGTTTTTAATCAGTAGGAGTTGGGATTGATGAGTTTAGGTATGATCGCCACTCTCCTTTATGGAGTTTTGGCAATTGTTGGGGGAATTGTTGGATATAAGAAAGCCCAAAGTAAGATTTCTCTAATAGCGGGTGTCAGTAGTGGTATACTGTTATTGGTCGCAGCTTTTGGACAAGCCCAAGGCTGGGAATGGGCGTTAATTTTTGCCCTAGTTATTTCCGTGGTTTTAGTATTAGCTTTTGTGGGTCGATATGTGAAGACTCGAAAATTTATGCCGTCCGGTTTAATGGTAATTTTAGGAATGGTGGCGATCGCTGTGATGGTTGATCAAATTATTGGCGGTTTCAATACTGGGCTGATGGTTTAAAAGCCCAACTGCGAGGCGGGCGGGTGATTTCGTCTAACCACTACCCGCCCTGTGTTAATCCCCTCAGTTAATGATGTTTAAAATCTCAGCTTTCAGGATGGCTTAAAAAAGGAACTGCTACCACTGTAGCCGTTGTGTCTCCTAGGGATACTTCCAAGCCTTCGCCCCCCGCTTTTGTGCGGATATAACCCAAGCCAAACCATCCCTCTTGAGTCTCGGTAATGCTGGTAAGTTTACCGACTTTTTCATCCTTGAGATTAATCACGGTTCCCGGTTCCACAAAACCCGAAAGACGCAAACCCCATAATCGTTGTTTAACTCCTTTATAAGTGTTGAGACGGGCGATGGTTTCCTGTCCGATATAACAACCTTTCTCAAAGGAAATATTACCCCATAATCCCGCTTCTAGGGGGTTATAATCTTCTGTTAGTTCCCGATCGGGTGTGGGGCGACCCTGGAGAATGCGGAGTTGTTCCCAAATGCGATCGCCCAAAGGAACAGCCCCAGCTTCCGTCAGAGATAGCCACAAATTCCCCGCCGCCTCTGTGGGAACTATCAGAGTGTATCCTTCCCTAGCCAAACCACTACCGATCGCCACACGAACGGAAATATTAGCCACCATGTCAACCCAGTGATTTCCCCGGGTCAGATTTTCAGCCATGGTAGCCCCCAGTTTTGTCAGTAGAGAGGAACTTTCCGGTCCAATGAGACTAAATACCGCCCACTGGTCGCTGATGTCTTTTATATTAACCCTATCCATGGGGAAAATATAGCGGTCTAGCCATTGTAGCAGGTGCTGACGGCGATTCGGCGAAACCAGTAATAACACCGCCTCCTCGGTCATGTAAGCCGTTGCTAGATCGATATTTCGGGCGGTGGAGGTGACAAATACTGTATCACATCCCTGTCCCGGTTGGCGATCGCTAATAGAATTGGTGCTTTGGTTGTGGAGGAAAGATAAACGATCTTCCCCAGAAAGTTCTAATAGTCCCCAATGGGAGCGATCGCATAACGCCACCGTCTCCTCGGAAGCATTCAACGCTTCAGTGTCATTATCAAAACTGAGGGGAACCTGACCAGCTTCATCATATATGGCTTTGGTATTCGCGTAAATCTCTGGGAGGGTTTTAGTCATTGTCCTGTTAAATTAGCAAAAACTTTCTCGATTAAGTCTTGAGTTTTGCGATCGAGTTTATCCCAATCTACATCTCCTGTATTATCCAGTAAACTGGTATCAATTTCCACCTCCTGGGGTTGGTCAGGTGTATGGGTGGGTTGATAGTCCTGGAAACAGACTTGATAACACAGATCCCAAACATCAATGTTTACTTGTTGGCCATTATGCTCTAATTTAAGTACATAACCCGGATAGGGGGTGGTATGGGTTTCATAACTTCCCTTCCATATAGATGTTTCCAGTTGCTTACGAATGTTATCTAGGACTCTGATTAAAGCTGGCTGCATAAGTATTTCAGCTTGCTGCCAAGCCAGTTGGTTTTTAATTTTGGGTTTCATGGATATTAGCCACGGAAGGGTCTATTGAGTTATGATTTACATCAAGGGAAACCATCAAATTTTAACATACAGTAACCTCAATTTACCATGAAAATTCTTTTAGTGGATGATGATCAATATTTGAATCAACAATTATCCAAATCTCTGAAAGCTCATAATTATGTAGTCGATATAGCGACCGACGGCGAATCGGGATGGAACTATATCGAAAGTTTTGAATATAGTTTGGTTATCCTAGATATTATGTTGCCGAAACTGAATGGGATTGCACTATGTCGAAAATTGCGATCGCATAATTATCAGATGCCAGTGCTATTATTAACAGCTCGTGATAGCTGCGAAGACAAGGTTTTAGGGCTAGACGCGGGGGCTGATGATTATCTAGTCAAACCGATTAGGGCTGAAGAATTAATCGCCAGAATGCGCGCCTTATTGCGTCGTGCGACCATTTCTTTACCGCCAGTCATCCATTGGAGAGACCTAACTTTAAACCCGGCAAAATGCGAGATTTCCTACCAAAAATCGGTCTTACCTCTCACCCCCAAAGAATATGGATTGATGGAATTATTTATTCGCAGTCCCTATCGTGTTTTCAGCTACGATAGCATCATCGAACATCTCTGGTCAATAGAAGAACCTGCAGCCGATAACACTGTCCGCGCCCATATTAAAAGTCTACGCAATAAGCTAAAAGACGCTGGCGGAGACCCCAAGTTAATTGAAAATGTCTATGGGATTGGATATCGGATTAAATCCCTAGATGACGGGAGTTTTAGTCATCAATATTCATCCTTGAACCGCCCCCCTTTGTCCGTAGATGAAACCGTTACGGAGATTTGGGAAAAAATCAAAGACAAAACCATAGCTAGAGTTGAGAGTATTCAAGCAATAGCTAAGGCTAATTCCGGGAATTTAAATAATGAAAATAACCCCCGTCAATATGCCTATATAGAGGCTCACAAACTAGCGGGTTCTTTGGGAACTTTTGGATATGGTCGCGGTTCCGAAATCGCCCGAAAAATCGAATACTTGTTAGCGGGAGAACAACCCCTAGACACCGACAAGCAAACACAAATTGAGAAATTAACTGAAGACCTCTTAAAGGAGCTGAAAAAAACGCCGACCCAACCCCAAACAAAAGAGATTAAAAAGCACCCCCAAACCACTGTGCAGTCATTGTTGATTGTTGATCATGATACCATCCTAGGGGAACAAATTATTAGGGAAGCCCATAGTCGTGGTTTAGAGGCTCGACTGGCTCCTGGTGTGGGGATAGCCAGAGCCATGATGGTTGAGTATCAGCCCAGTATAATTTTACTAGAATTGAACTTTCCCAAGCCGGAAGAAGATGGGTTAATGCTATTAGAAGATATCGCCTATCATCACCCAGAAATTCCGGTGGTCATATTCTCAAGGCGATCGAGTTTTATAGATAGGCTGACGGTGTGTCGTTTAGGGAGTCGGGCGTTTCTGCAAAAACCGATGTCTAGCCATCAAATTGTGGAGATAGTCACAGGAATTCTGAATAATAATACCATCACCGGAACCATTATAGCGATTAATGATGATCCGCAAATTTTGGAACTATTAGAAGCCCTGTTGTGTCCCTTGGGATTAGAGGTAAAAACCCTAAATACTCCGCGAAAATTCTGGCAAGTCTTAGAAATATCTAACCCGGATTTACTAATTATTGATGTAGAAATGCCCCATTATAATGCCATTGATTTATGTCAGGTAATTCGCAACGAACCCAGATGGCGTTATCTGCCGATTTTAGTATTAACCAACCACACAGACCCAGAAACTAGAGCGGAACTATTTAGAGCCGGTGCTGATGATTTTATTAGCAAACCGGTAGTCGGACCGGAATTAATAGCCCGTTTATTTAGTCGCTTGCATCGCAGTCGTCTGTGGCGTAATATAGCGGAGATAGACACCTTAACCGGAATCGAAAATCGCTATAAATCAACTGAAGATATAAACCGATTAATTCGGATTGCTGGTCGTCACAAACAACCCCTGTGCTTTGCCATTTTAGACCTGGACAATTTTAAAGATATTAATGACCAATATGGTCATGATACGGGGGACTGGGTTCTGCACCGATTTGGGGAAGTTCTCAAAAAAGCATTTCGACAGGAAGATATAGTAGGAAGATGGGGAGGAGAAGAATTTGCGGTAGCCATGTATGGTACTTATAAACAAGATGCCATGAAGCGACTGCAAAAAGTTTTAGAAGAGTGGCGTTTAGAGGTTCTAGTTCCAGAAGATCATATAGCTTTTTCGGTCACCTTTAGTGGGGGAGTAGCTCAATATCCAGAAGATGGGCATGATTTACAACTACTGTATCGAGTGGCAGATGCTAACTTAGATCAAGCTAAACAGGGCGGACGCAATCAAATTATCGGATAATTTACTACCATGATCAGCCAAACAGTTTTGATTATTGATGATGATGAGGATATTCTATTGGTGACGGAAAGCTGTTTACAACTGCAAGGGAAATGGCAGGTGCTAACAGCCTCATCAGGAACGGAAGGATTTACTATAGCGAAACAACAGCAACCGGATGTTATCCTACTGGATCTAGTTATGCCGGGTGTAGATGGAGAGGCTACCATAAAAATGCTCAAAAATGATATAATGACTGCGGAAATTCCGGTGATTTTGATGACAGCCAACAACTCACCTAAACAACGATCGCTTTATTTAGGATTAGGAGCGATCGCCATCATTAACAAACCCTTTGAACCCCTAGAAATTTCCGATCAAATCAGTAATGCTCTAGGTAACTAATCGTGTACTGGCCACCCTTAACCCATCAATTCCAGAGCCTCGCCAAATCCATAATTGGCGGTTCCAAAAGGCTGGCCATTTTAGAAGCCGGCTTAATCGGATTAATTTCAGGAATAGCCGCCTTTTTTCTGAGAACAGGAGCCGGGTGGTTAGGGTCTTGGCGAGTCCAAGGTTCCGCCCACTTTTCAGCTTGGCTATTTTTACCCATATTAGGCGTAGTCGGGGGGCTGTTATCTGGTTTCCTAGTCGAACGCATAGCCCCAGAAGCAGCCGGAAGCGGCATCCCCCAAGTTAAAGCCGCCCTAGGGGGAATCAAGACCTCCCTAGATTTACGGGTAGCAGTAGTCAAACTGATCAGCACCATGATCACCATGGCTTCTGGATTCACCCTAGGACGACAGGGGCCAACAGTACAAATCGGAGCCGCCCTCGCCGCCTGGGTAAGTCGTTGGGTTCCCACTTCTCCCAACTATCGCAAACAACTAATCGCCTGTGGAGCCGCCGCCGGACTAGCCGCCGGGTTTAACGCTCCCATAGCCGGGGTTTTATTCGTAGTGGAAGACCTCCTACACGACATCTCAGGATTGACCCTCGGACCCGCCATTATCGCCTCATTTACTGGCGCGGTAGTATCCCGGCTATTAGGAAACAAAGCCATGGGACTACCTCCCACCATAGACATACCCCCAGAAGCCCTATATCAACAATGGTTAATTGAACCCCTAGAAATCCCCTTTTATATCCTGGTGGGTGTTCTCTCGGGAGTATTTGGGGTGTTATTCAGTCGGGGAATTATTACCTTTCAGAAATTTAACCGCCATACCCTCAAATTAGGACTACCCCTGAGTATGGCTGTGGCGGGTCTAATTTGTGGGATGGTTATTGCTGTGCTACCAGAGACTTTTCGAGATAATGCCGGTTTGCGAGAATATATCCTCAAAGGTAATATCCTCTGGACAACCACAGCCCTAGCTTTTGTAGTGCAGTTTTCCCTAACTACCATGGCGGCGGGTTCCGGTGCGCCGGGTGGATTATTTGCACCATCCCTAATTTTAGGCGCGGCTTTGGGGAATACTATTGGCTTATGGGAAGAGGCAACGATCGCCTTACAACCTCACACCACTTTTGCTTTTGCCGGAATGGGAGCCTTTTTCTGTGCCGTGTCTCGGACTCCCGTCACCGCCGTGGTGATTGTCTTTGAAATTACCACCGATTTTAACTTGGTTCTGCCACTGATGATCTGTTCTGTGGTCTCCTATTTGGTAGCCGAAAAGATAGAAAAAGATTCCCTATACGATCGCCTATTGGCTTTGAGTGGCATTGAATTGGAACCTGACCAAAATGCTGACCGGGTAGCCTTAAATATGTTGCACGCTAGGGATGTTATGCAGCGACAGGTAGAAACTCTCGAAGATCAGTTATCCCTAGAACAGGTTAGGTCCGCCTTTTCTCAATCCCATCATCGCGGCTTTCCCGTAGTCAACCAGGGTAAATTGGTCGGTATTATCAGCCAAACTGATATGGCAAAGATTAACCAACAAGACATATCAGAACAAACCCCCCTACATAAGCTGATGACTCCCCAACCTGTTACTATTTACCCTGATGCTCCCCTCAGTGAGGTTCTGTATCTGTTGGGACGGCAAAAACTCAGTCGCCTTCCCGTCGTCGAGGGGCGGCATTTGGTGGGAATTATTACCCGCAGCGATATTATTCGCGGTGAACTTGGATATATTAGCGGTAGTCACCAGGTGGGGCATCATGCCACCCCCTCCTATGTGGTTTATCAAACTCGCGGCCCCATGGTCGGTCATGGGCGACTATTGGTGGCTTTGAATAATCCCACTACCGCCCCGGCTTTGCTACATATTGCGGCGGCGATCGCTGCTGAACGTAATTATGAGCTAGAATGCTTGACTATTATTACCATTGCTCGCAATTTGTCCCCGGCGGAAACTCCGGTATCCATTACTAAATGTCGCCGTCTACTTCGCCAAGCTGAACGTATTGCCAAAAGCTGGCGGGTTCCTATTCATACTCAAATTAGGGTCAGTCATGATGTGTCTGGGGCGATTTTGGAGACGGTGCAAGAACGAAATATTGATTTGACTTTGATTGGGTGGCAAGGGGAAAGGTCCGCCACTAATCGGGTTTTTGGCACTGTGGTTGATACCATTATTCGACAAGTACCCGGTGAGGTTGTTTTGGTGAAGTGGGGAAAAAATGTTAACCCCATTTTTAGTGACCCCTCAGATCAGCGATCGCTCCAGTTTCCGGTTTGGCGACGTTGGTTAGTTCCTCTGCGAACTGGGGGACCTCCACCAGCCGCAATGGGCATTTTACCCGGTTTGGCTAGGTTGAGTTTGCGCCCCGATATCCGACTGTTAACTGTGGTTAAAAATGCTTTGTCTGAGGCGGAAATGGCAAAGCTAGACCACCTAGTTGAGGAGTTGAAAAGCCCCATTAATGGGGAGGTGGTGGCAACTGCTGTTTGTGCTAGGTCTGTGGTTGATGTACTTTTGGATATTGCTAATCATGATTACTGTGATGTGATTGTTTTGGGTGCTAGTGGCGAAAGTATGCTGCAACAGGCGATTAAGGGTAATATCCCCGAAGCGATCGCCCGTGGTTGTCCTTGTACTGTCATTTTGGTACGCCCACCTATTATGAATTGACCAGGTTTGGTTTTTGGTCAATAATTCTGCTATAATTTCGGCGGAATTGTCTGACTATTAACTGCCAACTTCATTGGAAATTATGACCGAACCCAAAAATCAACACCTGACCCACGCCTTAAATCAACTTATTGGTGATTATGGCATTCAAACCGTTTTGGATTGCCTCGCCGATCGCTGCTTGAAAGAAGCTGATTTTTTGAGGAGCGATCGTAGTACCGACTTGGCCGACAATTGGGAAGAAATCGGCAAGGGTTTAAAACATATTTTAAGCCGATGGCAAGAATAAATTAACCCCCAAAATATGGGGTAATATGCTTGACATTTTGGATAATTTGTGCTTGTATCAGATAGGGTTATTGCTATTGATTAATTAACTATAAATCCCTTAATCTTAATGGATGTACTCAATGTTAGTTACCGCGCTGCTAATCCTAGGGATGTCCTAGAAATTGCACCACTCATCAGACTGGCTGCCGGGGAGATGATGGATTTTTTACTCCAGCCTCTTCATCAACAATTAACCGTTGAACAAATACTAGCCAGAATGATTCAGTCAGAAACTTCTGTTTTATCTTATCAAAACATTGAGGTTGCCTATAGTCATGGTCGCATTATTGGCATGGCGAACAGCTATCCGGCTAATGCCGATATCATCACAGAAGAGATGAAACAGTTATTTAAGCCTGACCGTTTGGCTATTATCGAGGCTTTTGATAACGCCAAAGTTGAGGGGAGTTGGTTTCTTAATATTTTGGCGGTTAAGTCACCATATCAACGGCAGGGTATTGGCACATCATTAATCTGGCGAACCAAGCAAAAAGCCTGGGAATCAGGATTTTCTACCTTGAGTTTAGTTACTCAATCGGATAACTTGACCGCCATTCGCTTATACCAAAAAAATGGGTTCCGAGAAGTTAAAACCCTGGTAATTCCTCCCCACCCAGAAATAAGCGATCGCCTCAGTTATATTTTAATGAGTTGTGACCTCACTATCTAAATAAATTAACCCCGAATTATGCGACTTCCTCAACCTTCTGAAGGTCTGGTTAATAGCTTATATCAGCGCCGCCACCAATTAGCGCAACTGGTAGATTTTCCCGTCCTGTTGTGGTCTGGTGGTGTGCGATCGCGCAATTTTCCCGCTAATATTTATCCTTTCCGCGCCAGTAGCCATTTCTTATATTTTGCCGGTCTATCCTTAGTCGATACTGTCATCCATTTAGAAGGGGGAAAACTGACCCTATTTATGGATGACCCAGACCCAGATAGCGCCCTATGGCATGGGGAAAGTCTCTCACGCGATCGCCTCGCTGAAATTATCGGTGCCAACTCCGCTTTTCCCAAATCGGAATTAACCCAAAAAAGCCATAATGCTGCCACCGTCAGAGTGCAAGACCCAGCCACCCTTGCCGAAATGGAACGCATTTTAAAGCGCCCTGTCATGGCTCCAGCCGCCGCCGTAGGTCAAGATTTAGCGTTAATCAAAGCCATAATTAACCTCCGTTTATGCCATGATGATGCCGCCCTGTCCGAACTCAAAAAAGCCGCCACCGTCACCGTCAAAGCACACCAAGCCGGAATTTTAGCCACCCCCACAGCCAGCCACGAAAGTGATATTAGGGCAGCCATGGAAGCCGTCATCATTGCCCATAATATGACCTGTTCTTATAATAGTATAGTGACCACCGAGGGTCAGGTATTACATAACGAATTATACCATAATCCCCTGAAATCCGGTGATTTATTATTAGCAGATGTCGGCGCAGAAACCCCTGGGGGATGGGCTGGAGATGTCACCCGCACCTGGCCAGTTTCCGGCACTTTTTCCCCTACCCAAGCCGATATATATGATATAGTATTAGCCGCCCATGATGCTTGTATTGAGCAGGTCAAACCCGGTGTAGAATATAGGGATATTCATTTATTAGCGGCGGCGGTTATCACCGAGGGATTAGTAGATTTAGGGATTTTGCGAGGACAGGTAACCGAATTAGTAGAAAAGGATGCTCACGCCTTATTTTTCCCCCATGGTATCGGTCATTTACTAGGGTTAGACGTTCATGATATGGAAGACCTAGGAGACTTAGCCGGATATGCTCCTGGGCGCAAAAGAAGCGATCGCTTTGGTCTAGGTTTTCTGCGTCTAAATAGACCCCTAGCCCCCGGAATGCTAGTCACCATCGAACCTGGTTTTTATCAAGTTCCAGCCATTTTAAATCACCCATCCAATCGCGAAACCTATCGAGATATGGTAAATTGGGAACAACTCGAAAAATTTGCCGATGTGCGTGGCATTCGCATTGAGGATGATGTATTAGTCACCGACAGCGGCCGGGAAGTTTTAACCGCAGCCTTACCCAGTCAAAGACATCACCTAACAAAATAAGTGAGACTCTAAAGCCTCACTTAGCCACCGCTCAAAGGGGATAAATAATTTATAAACCGGGTAAGTTCAACCCACCAGTCAACTCTTCCATGCGTTCCCGCATAGTAGAGGTGGAGTTATTATAGGCTTCCTTCATCGCCGTTAAGATTAGATCAGAGACTACATCAGGTTCCTCTCCCAGCAAATCAGGAGATACTTCTACCCGGCGAGGTTGTTGGTTCCCACTCAGATAAACCTTCACCAGGCCACCACCCGCTTCTCCGAGGACTTCCAGTTCATCCAAATCTTCCTGAAGTTTTTTCGCCCCTTCCTGAACCGCCTGGGCTTTTTTAAAAGCCTCGGCTAGTTCCTTCATTTTACCAAGGCCGAAGCCATCACGACCGAATCCTTTTCCTTCTGGTGTCATAACTAATTTTCCCTTGCGTCATGGACGCTCTGAGTTTTCCATAAGACCTAGCTTAACCCCAAATTGTACCAGAAGTCTTGATCTAGGAACAATCATGGCGAATCAAACTGGCTTCACAGGGCCAAAATTCTCAGCCTAACAGACTTTGAACTGTTTCTTTGACCCATGCAGGTAAGTCACTCTGCATCACTTCCGCAGCGTAACTTTAATTTGCTTAGTCGTTTACCACTCCGGGATAATGCAATTGCTTGGTTGTAGCAATACCGACAAGCAGCCAGCCATTTACGCCAGACTTGATTTAGCTCGGGGCTGGGGTAAATCCGGATCTTCTTTGACCTGAGTTTTATATTTACGCAGTCCGTATAATCGGGAACTGAAGCAGTGGAGGATGGCGAGGATGTCCTCAACCATTTCTCGTTCTGGACTGAGACTTGTCTCGTTGAGAACCATGAGTGAGCACCTGTTTTGCTCACAGAGCCATCGAAACAAGTCAAATCCCCATATTGCCAATCGGTCTGGGTGGGCAACGACAACCATGCGGACATCTCCTGACAAGACTTGTCCCAGTAAGGCCAGCATTTTCTTTCGCTTGAAGTTGAGCCCGCCTCCGATTTCGGAGACGACTTCTGCTTCGGGGTAGAGGTTGGACAGTGTGGCTACCTGTCGGTTGAGGTCGGACTGCTGGGCGCGGCTACTAACTCTGGCATAGC
>NZ_JARPLU010000118.1:0-16520 GCF_032349615.1 Limnospira sp. PMC 1279.21
TTAGTCATCTCGTCCTCTCCATTATACGTCCTAAGTGTTCTGTCTTGTGCTATAAAACATGACAAATGCGACTACTCCTAATAAAAATCCTAGTAATAATGATACAAAACTTTCGGGACTCAGTAGGATAGATACCAAGAATCCGGCTATTCCCACAGCTATGGCTAAACCTATAAAAGCCCCAATCATAATCAATAGTAGCAGAAGTGATTGCCCTAAAAAACTCCATTTGCGCTTGTCTGTATAGCGTTTAGCGTCTGCTCCTGGTTCGGGGCGTTCGCTCACCTCAAAAAAAGCTAAACGAGCGATCGCTCCTGAAATCGCCGCAAATTTCGCCCAACCATAAATGGGAACAATCAGCCATAAAATGCCGAAAAACGCCATAGTAAAGTATTGTTTAAAATGGTCTCGATAGATACGAAATCCGGCACTAATCACATCACCCAAGTTGAGGGATTTATGAGCATATTTATTAGTCATGACTAAATTTATAGATGCAGCTATAGGATTTTTGACTGTCTCCAAAATTACAGATTCTTGGTATCCTTGATTTCACCAAAGCCAGAAATGCTGATCGTCTTCACCTAGGGGGGTTTAGGGGGGGATCCAGGAATCTGCTTTTAATTCACCAGCCAGACAATTCCTATGGTGGGGATTATACAGGAATCGACCAATTAGGGCGATTTTCTTAAACAAAATTTTATAAATACCTTCAGATTTCCAAGATTTTGGGGTTATCTGTGACTAAATCCTGTTCATCCTGATGGTTGATGAGGTCGTAGTAAATCACGGCTTTAATGGATTTGAAGAAGGGGATAGTCAGCGCCCCCATAGCAATTAAAACAGTTGATAAAACTAATAAATTCAGCCCAACTGCTACCTCAGCCGTAACTAGGGAATTGATAAGTAATCGGCTGAGTAACAAAATAAACCGAGTCGCTATGGGGAAGGGTAAGGTTGCTAAAACTGCGACTATAAAAATACCCATAATTTGAAACTCTGATTCTTCGGTGATTTCCCAACTATTCTTGATCGACTTTTTGGCGTTGGTCTGGTCTTCTAATGCGAGAATCACGTCACATATATACAGACGGGCTGATATCCACATCAACCCCAGGTATAAGATGATAAATCCAAATACTGCCAATAAAAATATCAACCATGATAACCAAAAAGTCTCAATATTCAGTTTCATAAATATGAAGATTGCCGTACCAAGAACCATACTAAAACCTATGAAAATGCCAATGATAATTAATCCGACGAGCAGTAATTGTCCTAAAAAACTCCATTGGCGTTTGTTAGTGTAGCGTTTAGCGTCTGATGGAGGTTCGGGGCGTTCGCTCACTTCAAAAAAGGCTAAACGAGCGATCGCTCCTAAAGTGGCGAGACATTTAGCCCAACCATAAACGGGAACAATCAGCCATAAACAGCCGACCAAAGCCATAGTAAAGTATTGTTTAAAATGGTCTCGATATATCCGAAACCCGGCAATGATAACATCACTGATACTTAGAGAGTTTTGAGGGTATTGATTAGTCATGACTAGGTTATAGATAGAGTTAGAGGATTTGGCTAATGTCCCACAAAATTACCAACCAATATCTGGGATAAATTTTAGATAAAAACCAGGTTACTGTAATCGCTGAATTTGATATTGAGAATCCCGAAATCCCCCGGTCAAACCTTGCTCTAAAAACAGTTTTCCAGCCTGTTCAAAATCACTGATGGCACCTCGGCGATCGCCTAAAGATGCTCGGACCATTCCGCGACCATAAAAAGCACCAGCCAAATTAGGTCTGATGCGAATAGCTTGGGCGTAGTCTGCGATCGCCTCAGAGTAATTACCAAGTTCAGCATGAGCCTGAGCGCGATTACTGTATGATTCAGCATCATTAGGATTCAGACTAATAGCTTGGCTATAGTCAGCGATCGCCGCCTCATAATCCTCAGCCAAAGAGTGAACTAACCCCCGATTACTGTGAGCCTTAGAATTATTAGGTTCTAACTCAATCGCCTTAGTACAATCTCCAATAGCTGCATCATAATTTTGCACATTCAGATGAGCAATACAGCGATTATTATAATCCATAGCTGTGGGGTTTAATTGAATGGATCTACTACAACTTTCTATCGCCGCCTCATAATTCCCTAAATTGATGTAGGTACTGCAACGATTCCCGTATGCTTCAGCATTATCTGGTTCCCAACTAATCACTTGATTATAGTCTGCTAAAGCACCTTGATAATCTCCTAAATGAAACCGAGCGCGACCCCGATTATAATAAGCAGCAGCCGACTCGGGATTGAGTCTAATTGCTTCTGTATAATCAGCCATTCCTGCTTGTAAGTTACCAGATTTAACGTGAGCGCTTCCCCTAGCGCGATAGGCTTCACTATTGTTTGGTTGTCGCCTAATTACTTCGGTATAATCTAATATGGCGGCTTCGTAGTTTTCTTGGCTATAATGGGCGAGTCCCCTTTGATAAAAAGCATCTGTATCTTCTGGGTTCAGACGGATCACTTGATTTAGGTCATTAATAGCATTACCAAAATCTCTCATTTGATGGTATGCTAAACTGCGGTTAAAATAGATGTCAGGATTAGTAGGATCAAGTTTAATGGCTTGGGTATAGTCAGCGATCGCCTGCTCATATTTCTGGAGATCATAGTAAGCATTAGCCCGTTTACGGAAGGCTTCACTATTATCAGGAAATAGCTGGATTGACCGAGTAAAAGCCTTAATTGCCGCCTCTGGGTCTCCCGCTTCCAGACGTTCTACCCCTCTTTTTAGGGCGGCTTCTGATTTGACAGGATCGGGGCGGCTTAACACTTGAAATAAGCCAAATATCACGATTAAACCGACTAATCCGGTTGCCGCTATTCCCACTACAGTCCAGAGGCGATTTAAGGATATGTCTCGTCGCGGTTTGTGTGTTTTATAGGGGGGATGATTTGGGGAAGTTGGGTTAACTAACCCGGTTTTTCCGGTGAGTTGATTTAATTCAGCGATCGCATCAATAGCGGATTTATATCGTTTCCCATAGTAATGATGCACCATTTTATCTATAATACTAGCTAATTCGTTACTAACTCGCGCCCGCTGTCGCCAGGCAATTTCTCCAGATATAGATAGGCTAGGATCTTGGAGTTTGGGCAAATCTGAGCCTTCTAAACCAGTTAAAGCCTGAATAGCAATCATTCCCACAGCATAGAGATCGCTATTAAATTGGGGGTTTCCCTGGAATTGTTCGATCGGCATATAGGAGGGTGTACCCGTGGCGATCGTTCGCATGGGTTGATTATTTTCCTCAGCCAGTTGGCTAGTCACGGCTTTGACGGAACCGAAATCGATTAAGACTAGGGCTTGGTCTGATTTGCGGCGAATTAAATTAGAGGGGTTAACATCTCGATGAATTACGCCATTTTGGTGAACAAATACTAAAATATTGAGGATTTCTTCTAAGAGTTCGATCACTAGATCTTCTTTCCAAGGATGACCGGGAATTAGTTCTTTATGAAGGGGATGTCCTTCGATAAATTCTTCGACTAGATAGAAGTGATTATTATCCTCAAAATAGGCTAATAATAGGGGAATGCGATCGTTGCGTCCTAGCTTTTCTAAGATTTCTGCTTCCTGTCGAAATAGGCGTAAGGCTGTTTTCAGGATTTTGGAATTATTACTAGGGGGACGCAGTTGTTTAACCACACATTGAGGATGACCAGGACGGCGGGTATCTGCGGCTAGATAGGTCTGACTAAATGCTCCTGAACTCAAAATTTGTACAATTCGATACCTTCCATCTAGGAGTTGACCAATGATTTCCATCTGGCGTTGAGGTTTGAAACTTCTAGGGGAGTTCGAGGAATGGGGTTTGGAGCGATCGTCTAAGTTCATAATATGTTACAGTTTGATATAAAATGGCTGGAGAGAGCAAATGGAATCGGTTTTCCTATCGATTAACTGATTTTCATCAGGATTGAGAACTCACCATTGAGTTTCTTATGTCAATTTTGGCATAAAATTTTGGGTATAGTCTATATCAACCATAACAAGTGTCAGCACCCCGATCTAAAAAGACGGCGGCTCTCATTCCGCCTAAGCTGCTGACGAGCGATCGTCTTATACGGAGCGGGTTCTAAATAGTCTGGACTTCCATATAGATGATTAAAGAATATGCTTGTATGGGCGGGTTCTAAAGAATCGGGACTTCCATATAGATGATTACAGAACCCGCCCCTACTATATTGGCAAGTGAACCCGGTCTGATTGTACCATGCCCTTGGTCTTTAGGTAGGTATGCAGACCATGATCAAGATCTAGTTTCCTGAGATTACAAAATATTATCAATTTTTGGTGAAAATTACCTGGAAAACCATGCACAATTTTATCCCCCCTCATCGATTTTTCCCTTACCTAACTTGGACAGAAATTGCGGAAATGCCCGATCCAGAAAATACCGTAATTATCCAACCAATTGGGGCTATAGAACAACACGGCCCCCATTTACCGTTAATTGTGGATGCTGCTATTGCTACCGCCGTGACGGGTCTAGCCCTAGAAAAACTCGATCGCACTATTCCCGCCTATGCCCTGTCTACCTTATATTACGGCAAATCTAACGAACATTGGCACTTTCCGGGAACCATCACCTTAACCTCTGAAACCTTAATATCAGTATTAATGGAAGTAGGGGAAAGTATATATAGGGCGGGGTTCCGCAAATTAGTATTTCTGAACGCTCATGGTGGACAACCCCAGATTTTAGACATGGTAGCGCGAGACTTGCATCAACAGCATGAAGATTTCATGGTATTTCCCCTGTTTGTGTGGCGGGTTCCCCACATAGCCAAAGAACTATTTTCCCCGGAAGAATTGGAATTAGGGATTCACGCCGGAGACATAGAAACCAGTGTGATGTTATCAATTTTGCCGGATGTGGTACGCCGGGATAAGGCGGTGCGAGAGTTTCCCCACGGCTTACCCTCGGACAGTTTACTGAGTATGGAAGGAAAATTGCCCTTTGCTTGGGTAACGCGGGATCTAAGCGCTAGTGGTGTGTTGGGAGACGCAACGGCGGCTACAGAAGAGAAGGGGAGTCGCCTACTGGAGTCGGTGGTAGACAGTTGGGTAAAAGCGATCGCAGATATTTATAAATTTCAGCAGCCCCAGTGTTTCCGCTCTGTGTCAAAATAAATCGATATCGGAAATAGAGCCTAAGTAATGACAATGATCAACTCTACTCTACAGCAAGCCTTTAACCGAGGCCAAGGGCTGAAAGTAATTAGCGGTTTAATGAATTTCCATCGCCCCAATGTGGTGGCGGTGGTGAAAGCAGCAACTCAAGGCGGCGCGACCTTTGTAGATATTGCCGCTGACCCGGAATTAGTGGCGATCGCGCGTGATTTGACCCATTTACCTATTTGTGTGTCAGCCGTAGAACCAGAAAAGTTCCTCCCCTGTGTGGAAGCTGGCGCTGATCTGATTGAAATTGGGAATTTTGATGCTTTCTACGCCCAAGGACGGCGCTTTGAAGCCCCCGAAGTGTTGCAGTTGACCCGTCAAACTCGATCGCTACTTCCTGAGATTACCCTATCCGTAACAGTTCCCCATATTTTGGAACTGGATCAACAAGTCCAATTAGCCATAGACTTAGTGGAAGCTGGGGCGGATATTATCCAAACAGAAGGGGGAACTAGCGCTAACCCTGTGCATCCCGGAACTTTAGGATTGATTGAAAAGGCTGCGCCTACCCTAGCCGCCGCCCGGGAAATTTCCCGCGCCGTATCGGTTCCAGTATTATGCGCTTCTGGAATTTCTAGTGTAACAGCACCTTTGGCGATCGCCGCCGGTGCTGCCGGTGTCGGTGTCGGTTCAGCTATCAACCGCCTCGATAATGAATTAGCAATGATTGCAGCGGTTCGTAGTCTCGTGGAAGCATTAGCCACCGTGAATACTGCCCGGATTTATCAGTCTTAGAAAATCTCTACAGCCCCAGCGTTCATCTCTTTGGCAGTTATTAATTATCCGCCGATTACATGACACTTGGGGCTGTATTCTCATCTCAATCTCCCGCGCAAGTTAAAAACCAGATCGAATAATCTTCAATTAATTGATAATTATCAGACTCCTCATCTGTGCATTCTAAATCCGCTAGGTCTAGGGTAAATAATTTCTCATCGCTAACCCGTCGGACTTGCACTTGTAAGCCATATTCTTCATCAAATTTATCAGCAAAGCCCAGAATTTCAAAAGTATCTTGATGGGAAGGATTGTTGATTTTTTGTTTCTCGTATTCCTTTTTGCGACCGGAAGACAATAGATATTCTTCTTCCCAAGCAAATTCATCACTTGCGGTTACATAACAAGGTAACTTGATTTGTTTTTTCAGATATTGCAGATAGAGTTTAAGTTTTTTTCGGAAACTATAAGAAGGCTTAAAACCCAAGTTTTTTTCAGTCTTAGCTACCGCCATTTCCAGGTCAGCATCGGTCAAATAATCAAGGTATAAGTCATCAATACCTGGGATATTTTCGATATCACTTATAGTCAAGTTTTTGATGACATCCAACATCAACAAACGAGGATCTTCTGGGAGGTCTAATCGGTCTATACTGTTACCACTACGGATATTAAAAGTAATCGTCTCATCAATTTGAATCCCCTTGAGGTCAGACGGTTCGGGATGAGTCGAGGCGGATTTTAAGTTTTTCTGAAATTTTGTCATAATATTTAGGTTAGTGAACAACAGAACTTACTTTAATTTGTTCTGGATAGATCCGAATAATCAACAGGAGACCAAAATTGTGACCCAAACAGTACCAACCTCTCAGCCACAGATCTACCAAGGACAGTTTGGCGAGTATACCATCACTGATGACGATCGCCAGGGAGTCCTAGTATATAGAGTTAGTTTGGCGATCGCCGCCGTCTGCTTTGGTTTAGGGACCGCTTTAGTCTTATGGGACTCACACAGCCCCATATTCCGGCAACTGCTGACCCCTATTTATCTTGTGTTCTGGTTAGCTTTGGGAGTTAGCCTGTTCACAATTCATATCTATCTAATTATTTTACACAGATTCCTTCAGTTTTGTTGGCTCATTGGGGGTATTGCTACCCTGGTAGTGGCGATCGCAGATCCTGAACCCTTAGCCGTCACCGTTTATAATCAGCCATATAGCTTATTCGGTGTCGGCTTTACATTTGTGGCTCTAACAGGCATTTATTTTAAGGAGGCTTTTTGTTTTAATCGCATGGAAACCAAACTGCTAACTCCCCTAGTCCCCCTCTTACTGTTGGGATATATGGCGGGAGTGTGGACAGTCATCAATCAGAAATTTTTGTTGTTTTTCTGGGCTATTCAATTCGGGATTTTTGCCCTCCGCAAGTGTTTCCAAGCCATTCCTTCTGATATTGGTGATAAAAGTGTATTTGATTACCTTCACCAACAGCGATCGGCCCAATCGCACAATTAAGTATAATTGACCCCACTACCCAGTCATCAATCTGACTAGCAGCCCCTAGAAGCTGTTGTCAAAGATAACCGGTCAATATTAGCAACTTCTGCCCTTTTCCTTAGCCAGGGGCAGGATATCTCCAGATCAAGGCGATCGCAGATTATTCTTGACTGCTATAGCCACTAAGTCCATGATCGCATATATTTGATGATGGTAACATCCGTAATTTCACTCAAGACAATCTGAATACGTTAAATGCTTACTCCACCCTAAATCAAATTTTCTTGATCAATTCTGAAAACCTATGGCCACAATAGAGCCCGAATCAATGTCCATGGAACTACAAGGAAAACTTGTAATTGTAGATTTGGACGAAACGCTTTTTCTGCG
Organism: Limnospira sp. PMC 1279.21; assembly: GCF_032349615.1. Classification (NCBI taxonomy): domain Bacteria; kingdom Bacillati; phylum Cyanobacteriota; class Cyanophyceae; order Oscillatoriales; family Sirenicapillariaceae; genus Limnospira; species Limnospira sp. PMC 1279.21. The sequence goes on from NZ_JARPLU010000118.1 coordinate 7,849, forward strand.
AAACTCCACAGAAGAATATCTAAATTCTTTACAGCCTAAAACCTTGGGGGCTGTTTTATTAATTGCCCTAGATATTCTCAAGCCTTGGAACTGGTTACCCCAACCCCTCAAAGGAGACCAATCAAGGGATTGGTGTCGTGTAATTATCTCCACCCTAATTTTTCCCTGGACTTTAATTTTTTGGCAACAGCAAGCCCAGAAACTTGCCCATAATTATATCAACCAGGAACTGATCCTAAAATTCCTTGAACAATTCCCCTCACAAATAGTTATTGCTACCCTCGGCTTTGATCTAATTATAAATCCCATTATTAAGAATTTACAATTTTGTCCTGATGCTGTGATTAGTTGTCGGTTTTGGCAGGGAGGGGTTGATCGTCAACGGGGAAAGTATGAGTTAGTTAAAGCAGTATTAACTGACGAAGAAATCGCCAATGCCGCCGTCATTACAGATTCCACAGATGATCAGGTATTATTGGATGCTGTAGCATCACCCTATCTCGTGCAGTGGCCTGATGCTCAATATGTCCCGGCTATGGCTGATGCTTATATTCCATTTTTGTATCTGGAACGCGGTAAGCGCCCCGGCCAAAAATATTTCATCAAGAACATTATCGCAGATGATTGGTTAGTCTTGATTTTGGCGATCGCTTGGATAAGTCCTTATCCAGCTTTACAATCAATCATGATGCTGTTTTTGCTTTTATCTTTTTGGTGTATCTACGAGTATGGCTATGTAGATAATGATATCATCGCCGAAACTTTTGAGCAAAAACCTACTCTCAGCGCCACCTATCAAAACTACAAAAATCGTGTCAAACTCTTGCAGGTTTGGTTATGGGCGATAATTTTGGCAATACCCGGACTTTTCTTGTTAGAGGTGATAAAACTTCAATTAACCCCAAAAACTATCAATTTATCCCTACTCAGTTCTATGGGTTTAGATGGTGTCCTGTGGCTCACTTTTTTGAGCGTTGTATTTGGGTGTTTTTGGAGTTATAACCGCCTTGACAAACAAACTCGAATTTGGCTATATTTCTGCTTACAAGCAAGTAAATGTTTTGGGTTTTTGATAGTAACTACCACAAATAGCATAGGTATTATGTTATTTGCTTCTCAAGTTTTAGCTCGCTGGATCGCCTATATTGTGTATCGATTCGGTAAACACGGCCAATGGATGGAATTTCCGGGAGAGTTTTTCCGGTGCTTTTTGTTTACATTTCTGATTATTTCTGTCCCACTAGGAACCGGGGAATTATCCATTTTACTGAGTTGGCAAACTCTCGTGATTTTTGCCTGGTGTGCTTACCGAGGACGTAGGCAATTTGTCAATATTTGCCGTCAAGCATACCCAATATATAAGGATAAAACTCTGGTCTAATTGCCAAGCCAACAGCTTGCACAGCTAATCCTAATTGTGCAAGCTGCTAGGTAAGCTATCGGATCCTGCTGCCTTTTTCAGATACTATAACCCTGGATATTTTCCGGGTTAAATTGTTTGAGGGTGCGGGTAGCTTGACGGACTAAAGTTTCCGAACCTTGAACCACAACTAGATATTTACCAGCATTGAGGCGATTTCGATAGGGTACAGCATCTCCCCCGCCAATAATCAAGCCTACCCCGCCGCCAGCGAGAATGCTACCGAGTCCCCCAGAAATGCCCCCCAGAATGCCACCGATGAAATGATCGCCAATTTCCCCCGCCCAAGCAAAGGTATTAAGTCCCGTGATTAAGCTAAAGGTGTAGCCAGCCACAAAGCCAAAAGGAATCAACCAACTAGCCATAAGTTTAACCTGTTTGCGGGCCGGATCATAGGGGTCAATCAAGCCAAACTCATCAGCGCTTTTGTATCCTCTGCCTAAAATACTCACTTGAGTGATTGGGATTTCGTCTTTTTCTAAAGCCAAATAGGCAGCCTCAGCTTGAATGCGATCGGGTAAAACAGCAATTAGGTAGTTCATATATGATGATTAGATTATTGGATATACGGCTGCAATTCTGTTAGTCACTAGGTTTCATGATCCCCCTGTTAAGGTTGGTAAATTTACCATAATTCTGTGGTTAATTATCAAGGGCCATGATGCTGGGGACAATCCAAACTAAATTTACTAAATTTTTGTGAACAATTTGTGGTAGGTCGTCCCCCTTAACGCTAGAATAGTTCACTGCGGTATTTTTACCGCGATCGAGATCTGCATCAACAGACTCTCTCAATTTACCACGAATCCTTAAATCAAGGAAGTTGTGGTTAATCCCCTACAGTTGCAATTTATTAGCCCAACCATGCCTAAGGTTCTTGTATCTGATCCGATTGATCAAGTTGGACTTGACATTATCTCTCAGGTGGCTCAGGTGGATGTCAAAACCGGACTACCTGCTGAGGAACTGGTAAAGATTATTCCCGAATATGATGCCCTGATGATCCGTTCTGGTACTCGTGTCACCAAAGAAATAATAGAAGCGGGTACTCAGCTGAAAATTATTGGTCGGGCTGGTGTGGGGGTGGACAACGTGGATGTTCCCGCCGCCACCCGCCAAGGAATTGTCGTAGTTAACTCCCCCCAAGGTAACACGATCGCCGCTGCCGAACACGCTATAGCCATGATGTTAGCCCTATCGCGCCATATTCCCGAAGCCAATGTATCCGTAAAAAGCGGCCAGTGGAATCGCAAACAGTTTATTGGGGTAGAAGTTTACAAAAAAACCCTGGGGATTGTGGGACTGGGTAAAATCGGTTCCCATGTAGCCTCCGCCGCCAAAGCTATGGGGATGAAATTACTAGCCTATGATCCATTTATTTCCCAAGATCGCGCCGAACAGTTAGGCTGTCGGTTAGTAGATTTAGATTTACTGATCCGCGAGTCAGACTATATCAGTCTACATATGCCGAAAACTGAGGAGACCTATCATTTAATTAATGCACAGGCTCTGGCTCAAATGAAACCCACAGCTCGTATCATTAACTGCGCTCGTGGGGGTATTGTGGATGAAGTAGCTTTAGCAGAAGCTCTGAAAAATGATCAAATTGCTGGGGCGGCGGTAGATGTTTATGAAAACGAACCCCTAGAGGAAAATTCCCCCCTGCGGGAGTTGGGTCAAAAGGTGATCCTCACTCCCCACTTAGGAGCATCGACAGAAGAAGCTCAAGTTAATGTAGCCATTGATGTAGCTGAACAAATTAGAGATGTATTGTTGGGCTTACCAGCTCGTTCAGCGGTCAATATTCCTGGGTTGTATCCCGATGCTCTCGAACAACTCAAGCCCTATCTACAACTGGCGGAAACCTTGGGAAATTTGGTCAGCCAATTGGTAGGAGGTAGGGTCGATTTCTTGGATATCCGTTTACAAGGGGATTTAGCCAATCGCGATAGTAAACCGGTGGTGGTAGCGGCTCTGAAAGGTTTGTTATCTCAGGCTCTGCGGGAGCGGGTTAATTATGTTAATGCTACCATTGAAGCCAAAGAACGCGGTATTCGGGTCATTGAAACTAGGGATGCTTCGGTCTGTGACTATACCGGCTCTCTGCATTTGGAAGCTAAGGGATCTTTAGGTACTCATTCGGTGACGGGGGCTCTATTGGGCGATCGGGAAATTCGGGTGACAAATATTGATGATTTCCCCATTAACGTACCCCCGACTCGTTATATGTTATTTACTCTCCACCGAGATATGCCGGGAATTATCGGTAAAATCGGGTCGCTGCTGGGTAGCTTTAATGTCAATATTGCTAGTATGCAGGTCGGTCGTAAAATTGTACGAGGAGAGGCGGTGATGGTTTTAAGTTTAGATGACCCATTGCCGGACGGACTGTTGAGTGAGATCATGAAAGTAGCAGGTATCCGGGATGCCTATACGGTAACTCTCTAAACTCAAGGAAATTAGGGTGCTGGACTTAATGGCTCCTGGCAGACTAGACTGGAGAAAGTGGAGAATCAGATGCTCACACTACCTCTAGTGGGATAAATTATCCCCATACTTCTAGTGAGCTAAATGCTCGCATATTGTCTGGCCCCAAAAGTAACTGATATGGCACATAGCTGGTGGGAAATTCGAGTAGTCTGTGATTTGAACCTAGAAGAAACTGTCTTCTGGCGACTCGAAAATTTTGGCTTTCGGGGAACAGCCAGTCAAACTAAACATCAGTCTTGTTTGATTTGTGCCTATTTACCAGAAGAACAAGCTCATCTTTTGGACCTGGCGGCTTTATCTATTTTGCTGCGCCAGGATGCTTTGTGTATGGAAATGTCTATCCCTATTGTGCAATGGGATCTCATTGATGAGGAAGACTGGTCTAGTAGTTGGAAGCAGCATTGGGAACCAACGGAAATTGGCGATCGCTTTTGGATTTATCCGGCTTGGCTAACTCCCCCCGAAAATAGCGATCGCCTTATTTTACGTCTTGACCCTGGGGTGGCTTTTGGTACCGGAGCCCATGCTACTACTCAGCTTTGCTTGGAGTCCCTAGAAATGCGTTTGGGAATATTAGGGGAAAATCCGATCACTGTTGTTGATATCGGTTGTGGTTCGGGAATTTTGGGTATTGGTGCGATCCTATTGGGGGCGACTCAGGTTTATGGTGTCGATACTGACCCCTTAGCGGTGCGATCGGCTAATGAAAACCGCGACCTTAACCATATATCCCCAGAACAAATGATTAGTGAGGTGGGAAGTGTTGAGGAGTTGATTAAGCGTGCTAAAGGACCTGTTGATGGGATTTTATGCAATATTTTGGCTGAGGTGATTATGGATATAATTCCTCAGTTGGACTGTCTGACTAAACCTAATAGTTGGGGGGTTCTCAGTGGTATTTTGCTAGAACAGGCTAAACCGATCGCTGATTTGTTAGAACAACATGGCTGGATCGTCGCCACTCTCTGGAAGCGACAGAATTGGTGCTGTTTCAATATTAGACGTTCTTGATAGTTGCACATCTGAAAAACTCTCACAATCATGATAATTGAGAGGGTGAAACAGTGTTAATCGTTCAGGAGGTAATATGGCTGATTTTAACTGGATAAGTGCATTAATGGGCGGGGTTTTAATTGGTATGAGTGCTACCATATTATTGGCTTTTAATGGTCGGATTGCTGGCATTAGCGGCATGGTTAATGGGGCGATTACTTTTAAATCCCAGGAGGCTTGGCGATGGCTATTTATTCTGGGTTTAATAGCTGGTGCTGCTATTTATGAATATGGATTTCCATCGCCACCAACTCCCCCGTCAAATTCCGTACCTTTATTAATGATTATTGGTGGTTTTCTAGTGGGGTTTGGTACTCGTATGGGTAACGGTTGCACCAGTGGTCATGGGGTTTGTGGTTTGGGTCGCTTTTCTATGCGATCGCTGATAGCAGTTCTCTCATTTATGACCACTGCTTTTATTACTGTATTTATCATGCGTCATGTTTTAGGGGTGTAATTTTATGAACCTCAAAGAAAATATAATTGTCTTGGTTTCTGGGATTTTATTTGGTTTCGGGCTGGGTTTATCCCAAATGATGGATCGCGATCGCGTCTTGGGATTTTTGGATCTTGTGGGAGTTTGGGACCCTACTTTAATCTTTGTCCTCGGCGGCGCTGTGGGGGTGACAGCGATCGCTTTTCGGTTTGTCCTCCGTCTTCCTCACCCCCTATTTTCCAACAAATTTTATCTACCTACTCGCCAAGATATCGACCCCACTTTAATCATGGGAGCCGCTATTTTTGGCATTGGCTGGGGTATTGCTGGCTACTGTCCGGGTCCCGCCATTACCGCCCTAGTTTTAGGTATTCTTAACCCGGTATTGTTTATAATCGCGATGATTGCTGGGTCCTTGGCTTATACCCTCTCATCTAAGCTAACAGGTCCTGGGCCAAAGTAGGAAACCATCATTAAAGAACCAATTAGGGCTAAGTTCTTTAAAAATGCCGTTTTCTGAGCAGGATCATCTAGGAAATTGTGGAAAACTAGGGTGGTGGGGATTAAAAATAATATCAAAATAATCGCCCCCCAACGGGTTTTATAACCTAGAATTAAAGAAAAAGCCCCCACTAATTGAAACACAATATTTCCTAATAGCATTAAATTGGGATGTGGCAATCCCCGCAATGCTATCATTTCCTCGGTAGCGGCGAAATCCAAGATTTTGCTAACGGATGAATTGATAAAAATGGTGGCTAAAAATGCTCGTCCAATTAGGGGAATATAATTCATAATCCAATTATCTTGAGACAACAAATGCGATCGCTTTCTTTGGGATTTATCCTTAAAAAACTCGATAGCCGGATCAGGACTATTTAAAAAGGCAATTTCCCGGTAAGGGCGGATAATCGGTTTTAGCAGTCTCAGTCCTAAAACACAATCCCAGAACCAGTTATAGCCGACTGTTAAGCGATTGCGCCATCCCGGTAGATAACACATATGAATCACTAACCAAGTTAGCCAACCCAAAAATCCGGTGTTATTGAGGCGATCGCATGACAAAATCCCAGCATAGCGACTAATAATAGCAGCCTTGCCTTTATCAATATAACGAAAAGGTTGCGGAGATGTTCCCCGTAACTGATGCAAAATATTGGTCGCCACCGCTTCCCCCTGTTGGATAGCTTCCGGGGCGATACCGCTAAGACCATGATCAGGCCAGAGAAAAGCCACATCTCCGATCGCATATACTTTAGGATGATCGGGAACTCGTAAAATCGGTTCCACAATGATTTTACCCTTGGCGGCGGTAGAGATTTGGTCAAGCTGGCTGGGATGATCGACTTGTACCCCTGCTGTCCAGATAATAGTTGGGGCGGCGATCGCTTCTCCGGTGTCTAATTCTACCCCCTGGGAGTTGACCCGCAAAACCCGACGATTTAACCAGACAGATACCCCCAATTGGCGTAAATGACGTTCACAATAGGCGCTAAACCCCTGGGAAAAGTTGGGAAGTAGGCGATCGCCGGAATGTACTAAAATCACCTTCGCCAGGGGGAATAACCGCCGCCAACCTAACAAAGCGCGGAGTTGGTCGATTAAACCTCCCGCCAATTCTACCCCGGTCGGACCGCCACCAACAATCACAAATGTCAATAACCGGGCGCGATCAATGGGTTCAGGTTCTAAAATAGCCCGGCGAATGCGATCGACGACATGATGCCGCACAACCGCCGCATCTTCTAGGGTATTTAAAGTTAAGCTATATTTAGCAGCCCCAGGGATGTGATCTAATTTGGGACGGCTTCCGGTAGCGATGACGAGAATATCATATCTGATTTGTCCGTGATCTGTATCTACCCATTGATATTCATAATTAATCCGGTCAACGTTAGTCTGGATAAATTCGACATTGGGATATTTTTTGAATGCTGACTGGAGGGGATAAACGATTTGGTGGGGATATAGTAACCCGGTGGCTACTTGATACAGTAGGGGTATAAAAGTATGGTAGCAGTTGCGATCGATTAGCAACACATTCGCGCCCGCCTTAGCTAGGAGGCGGGTTGCTGTTAAACCACCAAATCCAGCGCCCACAATGACAATGCGATCGCTCTTTAACGCCATGGGACTCGGGTTGCTCAACTAACATTTTTCTGATGTTAACAAATTCCCGCCATTTTTGCCTTCCAGTAGCTTACTTCAACCCCAGCCTCTCACGCCACCCAGGGACTCTGCTGTTAGGCGCAAGTGAACCAACGGGGGTTGGTATAAGTTTATCTATTTCCTCACCCCTTCTCGGTTGAATAATTAGGGAGGCTTCCAGAAACCTTTTTACAGCCGATTCACCCTATCCCAAATATCCGAGGTAATTGATTGTGACTAATCCTAAATTAGCCAACATTTCTCAAAGAAAGCGGGTTTCTCGGTGGGGTGTCAAGAAACCGGGTTTCTCAAAGAAAGCGGGTTTCTGGTAGGATAGCGATCGCATCACCAAGATTTAAGAAATTAACCCGGTTTCGGGGGACAATAGGGGTGCTATCTCTATTTGTGATAAAATAGACTCATAAACTGTAACTGTTGTAATTTAGCCAAGTTTTGTTCTATTTTTTGTGAGCAATAAACCCCTTTGTAGAGTTCGGAAACCACAATAGAACTCAGACAAGACGATTGAAAATGCTGGGCGAATTTGGCTACAGCATTGGGATGATTTTTAAGTAAAGCGATACATACGTTAGTATCTAGCAAATACATAAATCAATCAAGATTAAATAATTCTCGACCGTGGTTTTGATGGCGTTGTTGAGCGATCGCTGTCAAGGTAGCATCTAAATCGGGTTGGTTTGACCAAGCACCAAATAGTTGACATAATTGCTGCCAATGTTCTTCTGGTGTCGGGGGGATGGGTGGGCTAATTTCCAGGATAATTTCAGAGCCGTCAGGGACCGCAATATTTTCGGTTAGCTCGATAGTTTTACCGCGTTTAATGCCTCGGATTTGCATAAATATGGCTCTCATTTTTCTTCAGCGCTATTTCAGTTTAGCACATAGATTCTTGAAAGACAAGAAACCCGGTTTCTGGTAGGATAGCGATCGCATCACCAAAATTTAAGAAATAAACCCCGTTTCTGAGTCTCTGGAATGGGGTAAAATGGGAGTGCTATTCCCTACCCGGTGCGCGGCTATGGATGAACAAAGAGTGCAGGCTTATCTCTCCCTGATTCAAGAACTCCTCAACTGTCCGGGGGAAGCACTGCAAATCCTCAACAT
>NZ_JARPLU010000119.1:0-16302 GCF_032349615.1 Limnospira sp. PMC 1279.21
TTCCTCTCCGTGATCAATCACGGAGCTTCCAACCCTCCCAGGAGTTTTACGTGAGAAGCTATGTACCTGACTCAAAAGAACCAGATACGAGGACTTCAAGTGCAAGAGTTTAAGGCCTTGCGGGAACTCTGCCGACTGAGTAAAAATCTCTACAATGTAGGACTTGACACTCAATGGCAGTATTACTTCCAGGCTCGGAAACACCTTCCCTACGAGTCCAACTATCACTACTGTAAGGGAAACGAGAACTATAAACGCTTGAATACCGATATAGCCCAACAAACTCTTAAAGTAGTCGATCGCACTTTTCGGAGCTTCTACCGTTTGAGCCAGGCCCTCAAAGAGGGGACCTTTCCACAGAAAGTTAGACTCCCTGACTATCTGCCCAAAGACGGTTATTTTGTCCTGATTATGCCGAGGGTTCAAATCAAGGACGGAAAGTTTAGAGTTCCCGTGTCTCGCGACTTGGGCAACTTGCGGGGCGAAATTTGGATTCCTTTCCCGGAAAGAATCGCTCCCGATACTCTCCAGGAAGTTCGGATTCACCCTCGATATAATGCCCGTTTTTTTGAAGTCGAGTTTATTTACGAGGTGGAAGAAACTCCCGTTCCCACGGAACCCGATACGGCTCTAGCGATCGATATGGGACTGGACAATCTGGCTACTTGCGTCAATACCAACGGGGCATCCTTTATCGTGGATGGCAAAAAGCGGACGCCTCATTTTATGAGTTCCGTCGTCAACTAGGTTACAAGGCAGAACGTTATGGTTCAAAGTTGATTATTGCCGATAGATTTTATCCATCCAGTCAACTTTGTTCTAATTGCGGTTATCGTCAAAAAATGCCCCTAGTCCGTCGGACTTTTGAATGTCCAAACTGTGGCCTGAAGATTGATAGAGATTTGAACGCCAGTAGAAATTTAGAAAAATCGCCTGGTTCCGACGATTACACTTGTGGACGGGGTGCTGCCGACAGTCCCGGACGAAGCAAGAAATAAACATCAAGATCCGGCTATGTCCGGTTTTGTTTAAGTTTTATAGAGCAGTAAACATGACCATAAAAGCACGAGTTGACGAACGGCGCAATCCTGAAAAAATCCTCATTGCCGATGATGAATCTGCAATTCGACGTATTTTGACAACCCGTCTGTCAATGGTCGGTTACAGTGTTGTCGCAGCAGCAGATGGTTTACAAGCTATTGAAATGTTCGATCGCGAAAGTCCAGACCTGGTAGTTTTGGATGTGATGATGCCAAGGCTTAACGGTTATGGGGTTTGTCAAAAAATTCGAGCGATTTCTGATATCCCCATCATTATGTTAACCGCCTTGGGAGATGTCGCCGATCGCATCACTGGTTTAGAATTGGGGGCTGATGATTACTTAACTAAACCCTTTTCTCCCAAAGAATTGGAAGCCCGCATTCATGCTATCCTGCGTCGGTTCAAAGATAACGCATCTTCCCATGATCTAAGTCCTGAAGTTATCCAAGTTGACACCCTCCGCATTGACACCATTAAACGACGGGTTTACAAAGGCGATAAATTGTTGCCCCTAACATATATCGAGTTTAACTTGCTCGAACTGTTGTTTAAGCGATCGGGTGAGGCGGTTTCTCGTTCGGAAATTCTGCAACAATTGTGGGGTTACACCCCCCGCCGCATTGCTGATATGCGCGTTGTTGATGTTCATGTGGCTCGCCTACGAGCTAAAATTGAGACTGATCAGCGTAACCCGGAGTATATTCTCACGGTTCGCGGTATTGGCTACTCTTCCCAGCGACTCGCAGCAGTGGAAGAAGCAATTGGCGCATAATTAATATCAATCCCCGAAAAGAAAATCAATTTGAATAAAACTTAACAATAACCCATTCTGGCCATATCATAACCAGGGTGGGCTTTAATTTCGAGAAGTGATAAGATCGAATTAGGGTGAATTGGTGAGCTAAATGCTAAGGTGGTTTGTCTGTTTCCTGCTAACTATTGCTTTGATAGTAGTCATCAGCGATGCTGACCCTTCGAGTCAGCCCAATATCAGAGCTGATATAAAACCCGGACAATATATCAAAGTTGATCAGTTTGGCTATCGTCCCCAGGATCATAAAGTCGCTGTAATTACTACTCCCGAAGTGGGTTTTAATGCCCAGGAATCGTTCTCACCAGGAACTACCTACGAAGTTTGGGATGCTAATTCTCATCAACAAGTTTATGGGGGTCAAATTCAGCCTTGGTTGGATGGTAACATTCATTATCAATCAGGCGATCGCGCTTGGTGGTTTGACTTTTCCCCGGTCAATAAACCCGGCTCCTATTATATCATAGATTCCGAAAATCAACAACGTTCTTTTGAATTTGAGATTAGGGATGATGTCTATAAACAGGTTCTGATAACTGCTATGCGTACCTTTTTTTATCAGCGTAGTGGCTTTCCTAAACAACCCCCTTATGCTGACCCTAGATGGACTGATGGTGCGGCTTTTTTAGGACCCGGACAGGATACAGAAGCTCGCTATATTTATGACCCAGATAATCCGGCTTTAGCTCGCGATATGCGTGGCGGTTGGTTTGATGCGGGAGATACTAATAAATATGTAACTTTTGCGACTCCGGTAATTCATCAACTTTTGGATGCTTACTCCCACAATCGGGAGATTTGGACTGATGATTTTAACATTCCCGAATCGGGGAATAATCTCCCAGATATTATAGATGAAATTAAGTATGAAATTGATTGGTTAAAACGGATGCAGGATGATGATGGGGGAGTGTTTATTAAACTGGGTACGATTGATCATAATAATCCAGAGCTTCCTAGTCTTGATAAACGTCCCCGTTATTATGCTCCTAAATGTTCTTCTGCTAGTATCTCGACGGCGGGAATGTTCGCCCATACGGCGTTAGTTTTTCGGGAATTTCCGCCTCTGAAGGACTATGCAGAAGACCTGCAAAATAGAGCGATCGCTGCTTGGGACTGGTTTCAATCTAACCCAAAACGGACTGATTGTGATTCCCAGACGATTAAATCTGGGGATGCAGATAGAACCGAACGGGAACAAAAAGGGACAACTGTAACGGCGGCGGTTTATTTATTACAACTGACCGGAGACACCAAATATAATCAATATATAAGTGCCAATTTAACGGAAACTCAACCCTTTAAAGATGATACTTGGTCGAGGTATAACCCCCATGAAGGGGATGCCCTATTATTATACACTAAACTAGCCAATGGCGATAAAAATATCCAACAACAAATAAGCGATCGCTTTCGGGAAATGGTGCTAAGTAATAAGGCCTCCTACGGTAATTCTGACCTCGACCCCTACCGTGCTTATATGAGCGACCCTCAATATCATTGGGGTAGTAACCTAGTGGAATCCAACTATGGTAATACCAACTACGATGTCTTGTTGTATGAGGTAGACCCAGACCACGCGGACAGCTATAAAATCCGAGCCTTAGACCATCTCCATTATCTCCACGGTGTCAACCCATTAAGCATGGTTTATTTAAGCAATATGTATGAATACGGAGCGGAAAAATCCGCTAACAAAATGTATCATCAGTGGTTCGGCGGCGGCATTTATGATCATGCTTTAAACTCTCCCAGCGGTCCGGCTCCTGGCTATTTAGTAGGGGGACCAAATCAATATTATACTGGTTCATCTAAACCCCCTGTTGGTGAGCCTCCCATGAAGGCATATTTTGATGAAAATGACCCCCGCCAAAAAGCCTGGGAAATTACCGAACCTGCTATTTATTATCAAAGTGGCTATATCAAACTTTTGTCTAACTTTGTCAGTTCCCCTAGCCAGTAAATTCCCTCACGCCTAACCCCTCCCCATTGTTGGGAGAGGGGAGTTTAGATGTACATCAATGGGGAATGGCTATTTTAATGGAGAAAATGACGCATTCCGGTGATTACCATGACCAGACCTAATTCATTAGCGGCATTAATGGAATCTTGATCTCGCATACTGCCGCCGGGTTGAACAATAGCCTCAATACCAGCAGCAGCAGCGGTCCTTACTGAGTCATCAAAGGGGAAGAAACCATCACTAGCAAGGAATCCGCCCTTAGCATCTTCTCCGGCTAGTTCTAGGGCAATTTTAGCGGCTCCTACGCGATTCATTTGTCCGGCTCCCACCCCTAGAGTTGTGCGGTTTTTGGTGACAACGATCGCATTAGATTTAACGTGCTTGGCAATTTTCCAAGCAAACAATAACTCAGCCAATTGTGCCGAGGTAGGTTTCTTTTCGGTGACTAATTGCCAATGGTCAGGGATATCGATTTCATCATCACAGGTCTGCACCAAAAAACCCCCAGCAATTAGCTTAATAGTTTCCTTGGGACCAGAAACTAAATCGGGCAAAATCAACACCCGCAAATTAGCCTTTTTCCTGAGAATAGCCTCGGCTTCTGGTTCACAACCGGGGGCGACAATACACTCTAAAAAAGTTTTGGTCATGGCTGTAGCCGTCGCCGCATCAATGGGACGGTTGAGCGCAACAATACCCCCAAAAGCAGAAACGGAGTCGGCAGCAAAAGCCCGTTGATAAGCCTCCGATAAACTATTAGCGATCGCCGCCCCACAGGGGTTAGTATGTTTCAGAACAGCCGCCGCCGGTTCATCAGTAAACTCGCAAATAATCCGTCTAGCGGCTTCCAGGTCCACCAAGTTATTGTAACTGAGGGGTTTTCCCTGCAAAATTTTACCCGCCGACCAGCCATTAGGGACAGTTCCCGTTTGATACCAGGCGGCGGGTTGGTGGGGGTTCTCCCCGTAGCGGAGGGCTTGTATTTGGTTTCCGGCCACAGTGTAGGTGGTGGGGAGGGGATTAGTTTCGGTGGTGTTTTGATGTTCTAAATAATTAGCGATCGCCCGATCATAAGCCCCAGTATGACGGAAGGCTTGTAAAGCGCAGCCTTGACGAAATTCTAAACTCGGTTCGCCGCTGCTGTTTCGCATTTCTTGGAGATAGTCCCCATATTGGTTAGGGTGACAAAGGACGGTCAAATGGGCGAAATTTTTAGCAGAAGCCCGCAGTAAGGTAGGCCCACCGATATCAATTTGTTCGATCGCCTCTGGTAGGGTAACGTTTTCGGATGCAATAGTTTGTTCAAACGGGTACAGATTAACCACTACCAGGTCAATAGGGCGGATCTCATGCTGTTGTAATTGTTCCACGTCCTGGGGAATATCCCGACGCGCGAGGATACCGCCATGAATGCGAGGATGCAGGGTTTTGACTCGTCCCCCCAGAATTTCAGGAAATCCGGTATAGTCAGAAACCTTAGTCACAGGTAGTCCCGCCTCTTGGATAGCTTTAGCAGTTCCCCCACTACTAATCAGGTCAAAGCCAAATTCTTCCACAAGCGATCGGGCTAAGTCAATCAGTCCAGTTTTGTCAGATACACTTAATAGGGCTAAACGGGCCATTTTTCCAAGATTTACAAAGCAACTTCCCTATCTTAAAGTCAACAGACCATTCCAGTTCAAGAAACTATAGCCAATTGATTAGCCAATTATCGGCAATTTCTACAGAGTAACCACGAGATTAAATTAAGATTACACTAAGATCACATTAACTCATAGAATCGATGTCTTGAGGTTGGGGTGGGTTTTCGTATCCTGCATCTGGCGGTAAACTATCTCTATGAGTAGCTTCTACAGCAAGACGATCGCAAATTTCATTTTCGCGATCGCCTGCGTGACCCTTAACCCAGACAAACCGGACTTGATGTTCCTCGCACAAACCTAATAATTGCGCCCACAAATCGGGATTTTTCGCCCATTCCTTCTGATTACGTCGCCATCCATTCTTTTGCCAACGTTTAGCCCATCCCAGGGTCATAGCATCTACGAGATATTTAGAATCACTATAGAGGGTCACAGAACAGGGAAATTTGAGGGCTCGTAAGGCGGCGATCGCTGCCATCATTTCCATGCGGTTATTAGTAGTTAGTCGGAAGCCTCCCGATATTTCCTTCCGGTGACTACCACACATCAACACAGCCCCATATCCTCCCTTCCCAGGGTTCCCGCTACAGGCTCCGTCCGTATAAATTGTCACCTTAGTTATGCCCATATTCATAATAATTGATTATATAATTTATTCCATCATAAATCATATCATTGTCGGTTTGGTCAGTTCACAATTTATCTAAACCATATCTAAAATATGTATGATTAATCGCTCTGTATAATCTTCCCTGCCCTATTCCATATTTTATCAGTGTTAATCAATCAATACTCACGGGTAGAAATAAAAAAACAAGGGTACAAACAATGTTGCACCCTTGCCGATTAAGACGGTAGGGTGCGTCAGACCGCGAGAATGTTGATGATGAAATGCTGACAAACTCTTCTGACTGACGCACCTAGGTAATTAATTAACCAAGAAGTTCCTTAGCTTTCGCCACCACATTATCAACGGTGAAGCCAAATTTCTCCAATACCACACCGCCAGGAGCAGACGCGCCGAAGGTGTCAATACTGATAGTAGCACCTTCATCAGTCACATAGCGGCACCAGCCAAAGCTAACACCGGCTTCCACCGCCAAACGCTTCTTAACAGAGGCAGGGAAAACCGACTCCTTGTAAGCAGCATCCTGCTTCTCAAACAGTTCCCAACTAGGCATAGAAACCACGCGGACTTTTTTACCCTCTTCCCGGAGTTTAACCGCCGCATCAACACAGAGGTAAGTTTCTCCACCAGTACCAATCAGAATAATATCAGGGGTACCATCACTGTTATCACTAAGGACATAAGCACCCTTAGCCACATTGTCGATGGAACTACCTTCCAGGTTAGGCAGATTTTGGCGAGAGAATGCCATCAAAGTGGGATAGTGACGGTTTTCGATCGCCACCTTATAGGCTCCAGAAGTCTCATTACCATCAGCGGGACGAATGACAGTCAAATCAGGAATCAACCGCAGAGAAGCGATATGTTCAACGGGTTGGTGAGTCGGACCATCTTCACCCAAAGCAATAGAATCATGAGTCATCACCCACAGCACGGGAGCTTCCGACAGAGCCGACAAACGGATAGAATTACGCATATAATCGGTAAACACCAGGAAGGTCGCGCCATAGGGAATCAGACCCGAACGGTGCAGAGCGATACCATTACAAATGGCTCCCATAGCGTGTTCACGCACCCCAAAGCGGAGGTTACGATTTTGGTATTGACCCTTTTGGAAATCTCCCAAACCTTTGAGTAAAGTCTTATTAGAGGGAGCCAAATCAGCAGAACCGCCAACCAATTCAGGAAGGACTCCAGCGATCGCATTTAGAGTCACACCGGACTGGTTACGGGTTGCATCAGCCTTAGTTTCCGGGGTATAGGTAGGCAGAGATTTTTCCCATCCTTCGGGAAGTTTCCCACTCAGCAAGCGTTCGAGAGTCGCCGCCTCTTCAGGATACTTAGATTTGTAGGTTTCCAAAGTGGCTTTCCACTCATCCTCATAATTCGCACCCCGCTCGACTGCTTTGCGGAAATGCTTAATTGCATCATCAGGAATCACAAATTCAGGATAACTCCAACCCAGATGATCGCGGGTAGCCTGTACTTCTGCTTTACCCAAAGCGGCACCATGAACGTCATGGCTGTTAGCTTTGTTGGGAGAACCAAAACCGATGGTGGTGGTAACTTTAATCAAGGAAGGCTTATCAGTGACGGCCTTAGCTTTTTCAATGGCAGTGGCGATCGCCTCCAAATCTGTATTACCATCAGCAACGTGCTGAACGTGCCAGCCATAGGCTTCAAAGCGCTTGGCTACATCTTCTGTGAAAGATATATCCGTAGAGCCATCAATGGAAATATGGTTATCATCATAGAAGGCGATCAGCTTACCGAGGCCCCAGTGTCCCGCCAAAGAACAAGCCTCTCCAGAAATACCCTCCATGTTGCAGCCATCGCCTAGGATGACATAGGTATAGTGGTCTACCACAGTACAATCAGGCTTGTTAAAACGCGCGGCTAGATGAGCCTCAGCCAAAGCCAGACCCACAGCGTTAGCAATACCTTGTCCTAGGGGTCCGGTAGTTACTTCCACCCCTTCGGTGAGGTGGTTTTCTGGGTGTCCTGGAGTTTTCGACCCCCACTGACGAAATTGTTTAATATCATCGATGCCGACGCTATCATAGCCCGTCAGATGCAGAAGGGCATAATGTAGCATACAGCCATGACCGGCGGATAGGACAAAGCGATCGCGGTTAAACCATTTAGGGTTTTTGGGGTTATAACGCATAAAGCGATCCCAGAGTACAAAAGCCATCGGGGCCGCACCCATAGGAAGTCCGGGGTGGCCTGAGTTCGCTTTCTCTACTGCGTCAATAGCTAAAAAACGAATTGAGTTAATGCAGAGTTGTTCAAGTGATTGAGTTGCAACAGCCATAGTTGTATTTTTCTATATAATCGCTCTAAAGTGTGAGTGCCGGAGTAGAGAAACCAGATGATAATGGTTCTATTTTCAGAATGGCTCTGGAATCGCCCTCAGACTACATCTGAGATCATCTCATTTTGAGGGACTATCAGGCAAGGGACTTTCTAGTGAATTACCCGACGCTGAATCGAAGATTACAGCCCGGGCTTCCTACCCACCAAACCAGGAGATAGCAGTTTTTCCTCTACTATTGGGTCTTACGGTTTGGCGATCGGCTTTCCCCCACGTCCCACAGGTCATCAACATGGAAGTACAAATGCTGGTGTTTGTGTTTAGCTTGGTTGTCGCTATTTACTGCCATGTCGGGTGCATCTATCATACCATCAAGGATGTATCTCATACCATCAACGATGTATCTATCAATTTTGGGGACATCGTAGCTGACCCTATCGGCGTGGCGGCGCGGCTTGTCGGGGGGGTGGTATTTACTCAGCCAAACGGCCAGCGGACCCTACCAGTCTACCCTGGACACATCCCGGAGCGATCGCCACTTGCCATTGTGGTAATTTCCATAGATATTGTCGGAGAGTCTCGGTCAAAACTGGTAATCGGTTAAATTATTAAACAGAAATCATGGCTTTATATCTGGATTCTGCTATTCTGTCGGAAGCTGAAGCAGCTAGTCAATGGGGGTGGGTGAAAGGAGTCACCACTAATCCCACTTTACTGGCTAAAAGTGACCTATCCCCAGAGGCAACTTTAAAAGGACTTAAACAACTGTTCCGGGGGGAGATTTACTATCAGTTAACTGCCTTAGATTTTGAGAATATGCTGGAGGAGGCTTGGGCAGCTTATAATATTTTGGGAGAACAAACAGTTTTAAAAGTTCCAGCCACTAGCTTAGGCTTTCAAGTAGTGGCTCATCTATCGCCTAAAATTGCCTGTTCTGTGACGGGGATTTATAGTGCATATCAAGCGGCTGTCGCCCAAGAAGCGGGGGCAAAATATGCGATCGCTTATGTCAACCGCGCCACCAGATTTTTAGGAGATGGAATCACCCTAGTTAAAGATATGGCTGAAATTCTCGCCGGAAGTGAAACCAAAATTCTCGCCGCCAGCATCAAGTCCCCAGAGGAAGCCGTCGCCACTCTCAAAGCTGGTGCTTATCACCTCACCCTACCCTTGGATATTCTGCAATCTTTAACCACCCATGAACTCTCCAATAAAACTGTACAAGAATTTCACCAAAATGGTCGTGGTTTACTCAGTTAATCGGCTAGGGTACAGCCCTCACCCAGAGGGCGTTACATTATCTTCGGTTAGCGTGATATACTCCTACTGTACCGCAAAAATCATCGGCAGAAAATTGAGGATTATTAACCCCCAAACCCGATAAATCACTAGATATTAAAGCCGTGTCAACTGACTCGTTAGCCGACCATTTGGGAAAGTCACCTTTTTGATAGGTAGCAATTTGTTCTGGGGTGAGTAAATCCATAAAATCCGCCAATTCTCGATAGGTGATACATTTAACTTCTGGCTGACCACAAACGGCTTCAGCAAAGCGAAACATAGCATTCCAATAAGCGCCATTATTCCAGGCGGAAAAATGATGACCGATGTGAATAGGGGCGCGATTTCCTGTATAGTTAGCTTGAAAATAGTTTAGATAGGTTTGGAAAGTATCTTCTTCGTAGAATTGAGCATTAGCAGGGTTAGGCTTGGCTTGAGAATGAGCATAATAAAAATTATAGTCCATTGACAAGACATTTTTACGGGTTTTAGCGGTAGTTAAACTAGCGAGGGGGAAATTCCAGATGCCGTTTTGTTTTTGTGGCCAGTAGTTAGATTGAGCGACTTTACTGGTATCATAACGAAAACCTTTTTTTTGTAGGGTTTGATCTAAACCAGGACCCTGACCCAATTCGGGGGCGCGAAATCCTTGAATGGCGGTTTTGTCAAAGGCGAGACTACCTTCTAGGTTATTAATTTGGTGGGATTGAAAAATAAACTTATCAAAATAGTTAAATTCTCGCGTCCAGTCCGCCTCAGTCCAGCGACTACCATTAAAATGACCTACTGCATGGGAGGCAATTTCATGACCTTCTTGATAGGCTAAATTTAGCTGTTCTAGGCGTTGTTTAACTTCTGGTGGGGTTCCTCCCCAACCGATCGCCGAATGACCGACCCGGTGACCGCCAGGTGGTTGATAAA
Organism: Limnospira sp. PMC 1279.21; assembly: GCF_032349615.1. Lineage (NCBI taxonomy): Bacteria > Bacillati > Cyanobacteriota > Cyanophyceae > Oscillatoriales > Sirenicapillariaceae > Limnospira > Limnospira sp. PMC 1279.21. The sequence goes on from NZ_JARPLU010000119.1 coordinate 10,603, forward strand.
GTTGGCGATCGCCAGTATTGACAAAATAGACAGCACTGATAAAATAAGTAAAGCGGAGGGGGATATTTTGAGCAGCCTTATCTTTAGCAAAGTGGCGAGATTTTTTCCATGCTTCCAGGGAACGGGAACCGTCAAAAGCCAGCAAGACAAATTGAGGAGGGCGACTAGGGAGATTAATCAAGCCTGCTTGACGAATTAAACTTAATAAAAAATGTGAATCCCAACGATTAGATAAGCAGGAATTACCGCCCCCTTCTTGTTGACAAGCAGTAATTAAATCTTGAGGAAACGGCCCCAATGAGTCATTGGCTTCCATACAATAACCAGTAATGGCGTTAAGATGAGAACCATAGGGACAGATATTATTTCCGTATGCTTGGCGAAATAATGTTTCTGACCATTGGTGATTAAAACAGGCGGAACCGCCGCCCCATTGGAGGCATTTATTAATCATGTTTTGGGTGATAGGTCCGGCAGCCATCTCACCATTAGAGCAGAAAAAGCCGCCCTGCTGATTAACGGTTTTTAGTTCCCATTTAACTGGGGTTTCTGGGTTGTTATGGGGTACAGTTGATGGGGATATAGGGGATAAATCAGATGATAAATTATTGACATTGTGGCAGGCAGTCAGGACAAATAAGAGGCTAAAACCGGATAAAGTTTTGGGGAACAGAGGGGTAAACATAACGCAATTGAATCTCACCTTCAAGAAAAAAACCGGATTTCCGATAGCCATGTATAAGAAACCCGGTTAAATTTGTTTCGACAAATTGTAGATTTTGACAACCCCATTAGGCTTCCAACTGGAGATATTCAGGAGTTTTCAAAGGACGGGTGTAGCAGTCATGTTGATAGTTAAGCATGAAACCATTAAGGGTCTTGAGTAGGTCTTCGCGTCTGAGTAAGTGTTCAATGCGGTAGAGTGGTTCTCCTTGATGAAAGAGAATTAGGGTAGGTAGATTCTGAAGTCGATAGGTACTGGCCAGCTTTAAATTCTGGTCAGCATTAATACCAAATACCTGAACCTGACCTGTCCACTGGGTCTGGAACTGTTCCAATTGTGGGACAATAAGTTTACACAGGCCGCACCAGGGAGCCCAGAAGTGAACGAGAATAGGTGTAGAAGCACTCAAGACCTCTTTGGAAAATTGCTGCTCACTGACCGATAAAAGCATGATGCCTCTAAATTTTATTAACGAACATTTTATATCTCTGGGATCATGCTACCAGCCTACGTTACCTGTGACACGAATTAATAGCGGATGAGCTTTCCAAAGTAGGATAATGAAAACCCCAACCCCCAGATAAGCGGGACGGAGGAATTCCTGTATAACGAGGGTTTGCCGTCCCTGGATAATTGCCAAAAAGGGAATTACGGAGGTTTGGGATTTGAGGGTTTCAAAGGATTCGCCAAAACGGGCTTGTAAACGCCGATCGCCGTGCCAGACTCCAAAAAGGTGATGTAAAACCAAACCAATGGAGGTGAGGAGGGTAAAGGTGGTACCAATCCAGAGAGTATGGGCAATACACCAGATCACCTGTCCGACCATTTGGGGATGTCGGGTAATACGGATAATGCCAGTTTGATGAAGATGGACTTCTGGTTTAGCGATCGCAGCAATTTCCAGTAGATTGAAAGTAGAGGGGTATAAAAACAGAAAGGAGATAGCCGAGAGGACCCAAACGATAGGTTTAACGGCGGGTACACCCTGAACTTGCCAGAGTTGTAGGCCATCATAGCGGTGATTAAAGAAATAGATAATCAAGACCACAGCCAGGGATAAACTGACGAGGGCGAAAAAAATGCGATACAACCGGGGACCGATGACCTGTTCGACAACAGGGCGGAGGGCGGCTAGACCACTATGGGCGATCGCAAAGCATAGAAGTAGCCCCACCATAACAAAATGGCTAAGACTGAGCCATTGATCAGACATTTTGACCTCTTCAACGGATAATAAAGTTAGCTCCAATACAGATCATCTCGCAGTATGCTCAAAGAAGACGATCCTCAGCTACCTAATTCTCGGATCTTTTGTCTGCCGATGAGGTTAACACCATGTCCGATCTTCCATTCACTTTAGATCAGTTACGCATTTTGCAAGCGATCGCTTCCGAGGGAAGTTTCAAGCGAGCCGCCGATCGCCTATATGTATCCCAACCTGCGGTCAGCTTGCAAGTGCAGAACCTGGAACGCCAATTAAATGTACCCTTATTTGATCGGGGAGGTCGTCGCGCCCAACTGACAGAAGCGGGTCATCTATTATTGAGTTATGGGGAAAAAGTGCTTTCCCTGTGTCAGGAAACCTGTCGTGCGCTAGAAGACTTACAAAACCTGCAAGGAGGAACCCTAATTGTCGGTGCTTCCCAAACTACGGGAACCTATTTGCTACCTCGGATGATTGGGATGTTTCGCTCCAAATATCCCGAAGTAGCGGTACAACTTCATGTTCACTCTACCCGTCGCACGGCTTGGAGTGTGGTGAATGGACAAATTGATTTAGCGATCGTCGGGGGGGAGATCTCCCCGGAATTGGCGCAATCATTAGAGGTAATTCCTTTCGCAGAAGATGAACTAGCTCTAATTATGTCGGTTTCCCATCCCCTCGCGACACAGGAAATTATCGAACATGATGATTTATACGAGTTGAAGTTTATCAGCCTTGATGCTCAATCGACTATCCGCAAAGTGATTGACCAGGTATTGAGTCGGTCTGGGATTGATACCAGTCGCCTCAAAATCGAAATGGAACTAAGTTCTATTGAAGCGATCAAAAATGCGGTGCAGTCTGGTTTGGGGGTGGCCTTTGTTTCCACATCCGCCATTGAGAAAGAGTTACAAATGGGAGTATTGCAAATTCCTAAAATTGATCGAGTCACCATCACACGGATGTTATCAGTGATTTATAACCCTAATCGCTATAGATCAAAAGCAGCATCTGCATTCATGCAGGAGATTTTACCCAATTTCTCTAGTACACAACTCCCACCGGAAAACTTAGAGATTTCTGTTGTGGAGGTTAACGAAGCGACCTCAGAACAGATGCCCTTGTAGTCTGTAGTGGGGGGTTCGACTTCCAACACACTAGCACATCGAATAGCACTTTTATTTACTGATGTCAGACGTTCCGTTTACCCTGGATCAATTACGAATTCTCAAGGCGATCGCCTCTGAAGGGAGTTTTAAAAGAGCCGCCGATAGTCTCTATGTCTCCCAACCTGCGATCAGCCTACAAGTACAGAATTTAGAGCGACAATTAAATGTTCCCCTGTTCGATCGCGCTGGTCGTCGCGCTAAACTTACCGAAGCCGGACATTTACTGATTAGTTATGGGGAAAAGATACTTTCCCTATGTCAAGAAACCTGTCGTGCGATCGAAGACTTACAAAACCTACAAGGGGGAACCCTAATTGTCGGTGCTTCCCAGACTACCGGAACCTATCTCCTACCGGGGATGATTGGGATGTTTCGGCAAAAATACCCAGATGTGGCCGTGCAACTTCATGTCCACTCTACCCGTCGCACCGCTTGGAGTGTTGCTAACGGACAAATTGACTTAGCCATCATTGGGGGAAAGATCCCGCCGGAATTGCAGGACTGTCTCAAGGTTCAGCCTTATATTGAGGATGAACTAGCCCTGGTTTTACCTGTATTTCACCCCTTGGCTGAAAAAGACTTTATTCAAAAGGAAGACCTGTATAACCTAAAGTTTATCGCCCTAGATGCTCAATCGACTATTCGCAAGGTGATTGATCAAGTCCTCAGTCGCTATGATATTGATCCGCGTCGCTTACGGATAGAAATGGAACTTAACTCCATTGAGGCTATTAAAAATACTGTACAAGCCGGACTGGGAGCCGCTTTTGTTTCTACCTCGGCTATTGAAAAAGAGATCCAAATGGGGATGCTGCATCGGGCTACCATTGATTCAGTAACGGTTAAACGGATGTTATCAGTAATTGTTAATCCTAATCGCTATCAATCCAAAGCCGCCGAAGCCTTCAGCCGTGAGATCTTACCCCTATTTTCTCATTCTGATCCGCAGATTAATTGACCATCAGGTGCATTTTTGCCAAAATCCTAGGGTAGCCGCACTTTTTTAGTGAAAATAAACTCAGGCGATAAGCCCAACCTAACTTCCGATGAAAATCTACTGTACTCGCCCCGGTTGTCCCAGGCCAGACAACTTATATCCTGACCTTGATGATCATGCCAACCTCAAAACGGTACAACAGAAGTATTGTACTACCTGCGGTATGCCCCTGATTTTAGATGGGCGCTACCTCACGGAACGTCTATTGGGTCAGGGGGGGTTTGGGGCGGCGTTTTTGGCGCGCGATCGCCGATCGCCAAGTTTACGCACCTGTGTTGTTAAGCAGTTTCTCCCCGCCGGAGACTTGGGCCCCCAACAATTAGCGATCGCCCAAGAATTATTTGAACGGGAAGCCCAGGTTCTCGATCGCCTCGGACACCAACATCCTCAAATCCCCAATTTGTTAGCCTATTTTCCCCTGGAAGCAACAGGTTGGCAAACTCGCACCCCTCAGCAATTTTTCTATCTAGTTCAAGAATATATCGACGGTCAGAACCTGGAACAGGAACTATCAAGCCGGGGTCTGTTTTCCGAAACGGAAGTGCTGGAAGTAATGCGGGAAATTCTGAATATCCTGGAATTTGTCCACGGGGAAGATGTCATCCACCGCGATATTAAGCCCTCTAATATTATGCGCGATCGCTCTGGCACTCTCCATTTGCTCGATTTTGGCGCGGTTAAGGAAGTCACCCAAGCACCAGGAAATAAATCCACCGGAATCTATTCTGCCGGATTTGCTCCCCCAGAACAAATGCGAGGTCGCAGTGTATATCCATCTACCGATTTATATGCTTTGGCGGTCACAGCAATTATGTTATTAACAGCCAAAGACCCTGAAGATTTGTTTGATAACTACAGCAATGCTTGGATTTGGAAAGATCAGGTGACAATTTCTGATTCCCTGGCTAATATTCTTGACCGGATGTTACAACCTACCCCTAGCGATCGCTTTGGAGCCGCTACCGAGGTATTAACAGCCCTCAATGCCATGATATCGCCGCCACCGCCACCGCCACCTCCTCCCGTAGTTCCTGCGCCTTCTGTAACTCCTCAAAGCGCCCCAGTGTCCGCACCAGTAGCTACTCAAATTCAACCGCCAACCCCCACCCTCAGGCGGCCTTTTTCCATCCTGGAAATTCTAGCCTCAGCAGCATTTACCGGCTTTGAGGGGGGATTACTGGTGATGGTGTTGTGGTCGTTGTTAGATACAATACCTTTGATTTTGGGGATTGCTGGCTTCCTGTTAGCGGGGTTACTATTAGCTCAAGTGCGCCGTTGGGTAGAAAAATGGGATCTGCTGATTATTGCTGGGATATCTTTTGCGATCATTTTTTGGGTTGGCACTGGACCCGGTAATCTTGAAGTTACCCAGGTCATCATTTTACCAATATTGACAGCACTATCAGCCGTCGCCGTAACTGCCCTATTTCGTCTAATTTACGGGATTCTCAAACGGCTCATTTCTTGAGTTGAACTACAACAAAAACGGGATTGGAGCCAGAATTTAATCCAAGATTTGCTTGACATCTTATGACAATAAGGTACAATACCCCCAAAGATTCGCAACTCAATAATGAGTATACGGTCAAACCCCAGACCATGCCAA
>NZ_JARPLU010000012.1:0-48596 GCF_032349615.1 Limnospira sp. PMC 1279.21
GTTTCTCATGGGCAGAAAATTGACAGCGGAACCCACCCCGACAATTATTAATTATCGCCGTGGTCAAGAAACCCGGTTTCTCAAATAAACCGGGTTTCTCATGGGCAGAAAATTGACAGCGGAACCCACCCCGACAATTATTAATTATCGCCGTGGTCAAGAAACCCGGTTTCTCAAATAAACCGGGTTTCTCATGGGCAGAAAATTGACAGCGGAACCCACCCCGACAATTATTAATTATTAATTATTAATTATTAATTATTAAGGTTTGGGGTTCGGTGAAAATCATGGCGATCGCTTTTTCGTAGTAGGCTGCCTCATTGATAAAAATCGGCCAGACGGGGGTTTCTCCCTGGTAATAAATGGTGGTTCCGTCAAACTGTAAAAACATCGGATCGCCCGGGTTTAGCTGTTGATAATCCCTCCCCTGTAGTTGTGGGTGAATCATGGCGGCGAGTTCCCCCGTCGCCGTGCGGGGATAGTCTATCTGTTTGATAAACTGGTATATGGTGAGAGTGCGATCGCTGTGGATAATCTCCCCCCGATTATACTTTTCTATGTAGTCTAAAATCGCATAAATCACCTTTTCCGCTTTCAGAAATAATGCCGCATCTAACATCCCTGGCGCAATGGGTCCGACTTCGATGGAAAATCCGTAATTAGACAAAGATTTGAGGGAGGGGTTTGCCGGTTCCGATTCAGATTCGATCCAACTGTAGATATTTATTTCGGGAAAAATGCTTTTTAAATAGGCGGTAACTTGGCGATTAAAAGCATTATTTTTTACCCAAATTAAGGTTAATCCCATGTGGGCGGTGCTGCTGTGTAAATCAATGATGGTATCAACAGGAGATGGGCTTTGGGGTCCCCACTGGCTGGCTATCCATTGCGATCGCTGAATTTCATAAATATCAGAATTGGGATGTTCTAAATCTTCCCGCCGAAAACAGCGGTTTAAATCACGATCAACATAGCGACGATTAATTTCCCAGGCGCGGGGATTAGCTAATAGTGTGAAAGTCTCAAAATTAGAACGCCGCAATAATTCAGGCGATCGCTCAAATTTCTTAATCAAATAAACTCCCGTCCATTCATTGCCATGAGTGCCACCCACAATGGCAACTCGTTTGATTTTACCATGATTTTCTGCTGTTAATCCCATGAGATATTATGCCCAATTAATCAATTGATGATGGATAGTTAATAAGTTGGCTGACCGGGAACACCCCAAACCGGACAACCTCCATCAATTAAACAATCTCCGAAAAGTTGCCAGTGGGGCGGTATCCTGGAAATACCTGCCCTAACTGAGAAGCAGTTAACCCAAACTGAGAAGTTAAAATCGGGCTAATCACATCTCGAAAATCCGTCGTCACAGCCAGATCCCGTCCCTCGTATAACTCGGAGTCAGACAAACCTGGCCAACTCCCATAAACGCGACCACCACGCACGGAACCACCCAAAACCCATAAAACATTACCACGTCCGTGATCAGTGCCGCCATTGCCATTTTCTCGCACTGTGCGACCAAATTCTGACATCACCACAATAGTGGTATTGCTATAAACGGAACCCAGCCTATCCACTAGCGCCACCAAGCCCTCCCCTAACCTTTCCAGACGGTTCGCCATTAACCCCCGACTTGAACCCTGGTTAACATGGGTATCCCATCCCCCAACATCGAGAAATGCTAATCTAATCTGTGGGTCACGCACTACCAAAGTCGCTAATTGTTGAGCATTCCCAGCTAAACCAGCAGGTAGAGGCGCACCATTATTCGCGGCGACCATTTCCGCCTCTAATTCCCTAATGAGTTGATCGCGGGCGCTTCTACCTTCCTGATAAGCCACGCTGAGGGGGTCATTATTGGCATAGAGTCGGTCAAAGGTGGCTCGCACCTGATCGCGATCTATGGGCATTTGGCGGGAGGCATTGCGACCTAGGGAGATATTGCTAACTGGCTGAGAACCTGATAGAATGGCAGATATCGACTGACCGACACTCACCGCATCTACGGGGTTTTGTCCTGGTAACAAGCCCAGTAGGCGGTTCATCCAACCGTCGGGGGTTCTTTTATTTCCTGGTGTACCCACTTCCATATAGTGTTGAGCCTCAAAGTGAGACCGGGTGGGGTCAGGAGAACCGCAGGCGTGAACAAAAGCTAAACTTCCTTGGTTCCATAGCGGAAGCAGGGAGTTTAGGCTGGGGTGTAAGCCAAAGTGTTGGTCTAGCTTAATTGCGCCTCCCTCCTGTTGGGGTCGGGGAATGGCGATCGCTGGTCTAGCCTGATAATAGTCACTGTCGCCATAGGGGACAACTACATTTAATCCGTCAATTCCTCCCCGCAAAAATAGGACGATTAACCTTTTGGGGTTAGGGGTGGTGGCGGCACTTCTGGCGATCCAACCGTAGCTTCCTAATGTGGCGATCGTGGCGGCGCACAATTGAGCGCCAAAAGTTAAAAATTGTCGTCTTCGCATATTGACGGCTTCCTATCTATCGGCTGATTAATTTCCCACACTGCTATTTTAAGTTAAGTTTTCCCGGTTGTGGGAAAATCAACCGCAAGTCTAGTCTGGTTAATGAGGCTGATAGGGAAATTGGCTTAGTCTTTGCTGATTAATTTCCCATACTGCTATTTTAAGTTAAGTTTTCCCGGTTGTGGGAAAATCAACCGCAAGTCTAGTCTGGTTAATGAGGCTGATAGGGAAATTGGCTTAGTCTTTACCGCCATTGCTGTTTGTACCTAATACTTACTTAGATGTATGTGGGTGGGGTACTTACCGGATTATATCATACTCCTAAATCAAAGGTAAGACTATCTCAAATTCGGTGCCGATACCGGGGGTGGAAAGGAGATGCAAACAACCACCATGTTTCTCGTAAATAATTTGATGACTAATTGCTAGTCCTAAACCTGTACCTTTTTCGGCGGACTTGGTAGTGAAAAAGTTATCGAAAATCCGGTTTTGGATTTCTTTGGGGATGCCAGGGCCATTGTCGGTAATCCGAATCACAATATATTGGCTATTCGGTGTTGATGGGTCTTCTGATGATTCGGTATTTTGGGGATATTCTGGGTGATTTTTGGGGGGAATTATGAGCGATCGCAATTGGGAAGGACAACTATCCGCTACATGGGTGGAAATCCAGATTTTGGCAGTATTAGGGCTATGATTGGCGGTTTCTTCTAAAGCATCGATCGCATTAGCCAACAGATTCATAAATACTTGACTAAGCAGCCCAGAATAACCCAAAAACTTGGGTAAATTCCCATAGCTTTTAATGACATCAATCCCAACTTTTAGGCGGTTTTTTAGAATAATTAGGGTACTGTCTAAACATTCATGAATATCTGTCTCCCGCCTTTGTTTATTCTCCATGTGGGAAAAGGTGCGTAAACTGTTGACTAGGTGCTTCAACTGTTCAGAAGAAACTTGAATACTTTTGAGCATTTGCAAGCCATCATTTTTGAGGAATTCCCAATCAATATCTTCTTTTAACTCTTCAATACTTGGTCGGGGAGTAATTAATTCCTGTTCGTAGGCGTTAATTAACTGCATAATATCTTCATAATACTGAGTTAAACAGTGAGTATTTCCGACAATGCAGCCTACAGGATTACGGATTTCGTGAGCCACTCCCGCGACCATTTGACCTAGACTTGCTAACTTTTCAGTTTGCATTAATTGGGACTGGGTTTGTTCTTGTAATAATTCGGTGGCTAGTTGATGAATAAAAGACTGAAAAATCAATAGTTGTTGGGTATCTAATAGCCGATAATCAGTCTCGGAAATTTGCACAATAATTGGCTCATAAATTTGTTCAGGCGATCGCATAATAGCCAGCCGTGCTGCATCAACTATCAGAGTATCTCCGGGAAGTATTAATAACTCCACCTGAGACAATTTATAGAGGGCTCGAATAGACCTAGGTAAAAACAGTTCCCGACCATAAGGACGACTGAGATGCTCCAAAAAACGCCGCCGGGAAATCATGCCAATAAACTGGCTATCATGGTTTAAAATAACTCCGGGGATAGTGGGGTTAGTTTCAAACATTTTCGCCAACACCATTCCCACTTGATCTAGATCTACTTGAAAGTCATACAGAGACAATTCTTGTAGGGTAGACTCTAAGCGCAAATTGCTACGTGAAAACACCGATGCAGACCGAGGGGTGCAATCTTCAATACAAACGTTCATGACTAATTTTTTCAACCTAACTCATTGTACGATGTTTTGCGGTTAACCTTCTGTAGATGCTAGTCTCCATTTATCAGTCTATCATGGTTTAATGCTCTGACCAGGAATTTAGCCAAAATTAACCATATCTTAATTAATGTTTAACCTTATATGGGCTAGTTATGGCATTGATTATATGTACCGTAAATTTCCTTGATCCCAGATAAGGAATTGACTAATCTTATGGGTTGTATATGTAATTAACAACCCCGTCGGAGAGGGGGGCAGAACCCGCGCCTACATGATATCCGTCGCCTTCACCCCAACCTCTGTCTCAAATAGTCAGATAGGGCGAGGGAAGTTTAGATGTACATCGCCAATGGCTATATAATTAGAAAAGACAGTATATATATCAAGGTATCTAACCCATGGACTTTGCATCAGAAGACCGTGCTATGTCTTTAAGTCCTGATGAGTATAGCTTACTAACAGATCTGTATCAATTAACAATGACAGCCTGTTATGTGGGGGAAGGAATTGAGAATAAACCCGCCAGTTTTGAACTGTTCACCAGAAAGTTACCGGATCACTTTGGTTACTTAATAGCTATGGGTTTAACCCAGGCATTAGACTATTTGGCAAACCTCAAGTTTAACTCATCTCAAATTGAACAACTGCAATCATTGGGAATTTTCAGCCATGTTAATAATCGCTTTTGGTCGGTGTTAGCCGAAGCCAAATTTAGCGGGAATGTGTGGGCTGTCCCGGAAGGTACGGCGGTATTTGCGAATGAACCAATCTTGCGAATTGAGGCTCCTTTATGGCAAGCTCAAATTGTAGAAACTTACCTTTTAAATACCATAAATTATCAAACTTTAATTGCTACCAAAGCAGCCAGAATGCGCGATGCAGCGGGACCTGATGCGAAATTATTGGAGTTTGGAACTCGGCGGGCTTTTAGTCCCCAAGCATCTTTGTGGGCGGCGCGGGCGGCTTTGGGGGCGGGTTTTGATGGTACTTCTAATGTGTTGGCGGCTTTGAAATTAGGTAGAAAACCAAGGGGAACAATGGCTCATGCTTTGGTAATGGCGATCGCTGCTATTGATGAAAATGAAGATGCGGCTTTTGAGGCTTTTCACCATTATTTCCCCGGCGCACCTTTGTTAATTGATACCTATGACACGGTGAAAGCAGCACAACGGTTAGCTGAACAGGTCAAAGCTGGAAAAATTCAGGTGCAGGGGGTAAGATTAGACTCTGGAGATATGGTAGAATTATCTAAACAAGTGCGATCGCTATTACCAGAGGTGGAAATTTTTGCTAGTGGGGATATTGACGAGGTAGAAATTGCTCGTTTAAAAGGGGCTGAGGCTCCTATTAATGGCTACGGAATAGGGACTAAACTGGTGAGTGGAACTCCGGTTAATGGAGTTTATAAGCTGGTAGAAATTGATGGTATTCCGGTGATGAAAGAGTCTAGTAGTAAGGTGACTTATCCGGGACGTAAGCAAATTTATCGGCTCATGGAAGGGGGTAAAATGAAAGGCGATCGCCTCTGTTTAATGGACGAAAGCGAGAGTATTAATCCATCATCTATCGGCTTATTGCAATTGGTCATGAAAGACGGAAAACTGGTCAATCAGCCAGAGCCTTTAGCCGCCATTGCTGAACGCACCGCCGCCTCGGTTGCCAGTCTTCCCCCAGAATATCGTAGGTTTGATCATCCGATTTTCCCGACCCTTGAAATTTCCGAAGAATTGGCAAATTTGAGGCAAAAAGTTAGCAAGTCAATTGAGGTCAAATAATGCAATATTCTCCATTTTTGTCTGGTTTAATGGGAGTCTGTGTAGGCGATGCTCTGGGAGTTCCGGTAGAATTTAATAGCCGCAGTGATTGTCAAGAAAAACCGATAACAACTATGGTCGGCTATGGTACTTACCATCAACCCGCAGGAACTTGGTCTGATGATAGTTCTCTGACTTTTTGTTTGGCTGAAAGTCTCTGTAATGGCTATAATTTGCATGAGATAGCTAAGGCTTTTTGTAAGTGGATTTATGAGGGTTACTGGACACCTTATGGTAATGCGTTTGATATTGGTGGGACTACTTACAGGGCGATTAGTAGATTGCGTGAAGGGGTGGAACCTATAGCAGCAGGAGGAACAGATATTCGTGATAATGGGAATGGCTCGTTAATGCGAATTTTACCTTTAGCTTATGGTTATAAGTCCCTGGAATTTCCCGAATTAATTAAACGGGTTCACGACTGTTCTCGCCTTACCCATGGTCATCCGCGATCGCAAATGGCTTGTGGTATTTACATTAGTATTGCTGTGTGTTTATTACAGGGTATGGATATCAAAACCGCCTATATTGAAGGACTTAAAGCGGTTGAAGCTATTTATACTAAACCACCCTTTAAGTCGGAATTACCAGAGTTTAAACGAGTGTGGACTGGTGAAATTGAAAGTTTACCGGAAAATGCGATCGCCTCTGATGGTTATGTAGTTCATACCTTAGAAGCATCTCTGTGGTGTCTATTAAAGACTTCTTCCTATGCTGAAGCTGTCCTAACAGCAGTTAATTTAGGTTCTGATACCGATACGACTGGCGCGGTTACAGGAGGTCTAGCAGGGATTTATTATGGTTTTGAACAAATACCTTCCGAGTGGGTAAAGGCGATCGCGCGTCGAGAGGATATCATCGATTTAGCTAACCGTCTAGCTAAAGCCACAGAAAATAGTTAATTTTTGAGTAAAATAACTCTAGAGATTTAACCCATTTCTTGGGTTAATTAACCGGGGAGGTGGTTGGGTAACTAGATGGATGGTCAATCATCTAATTGGCTTAATGAATTGAGGATGGATAATCCAGGCGCATTAATAACCCTAACACCTGGGGGTAAACTGACCAAATCCGAAAAATAGCCCCCTTCATTTATCGCAATCAAAAACATAACTAAAGCATTCTTATTTTTTGAGGCGTTATAGAGATAGTTAGCCGCCTCAACTATAGTCTCATGATTACGTTGAACCCTAACCGGAATAGGACAACCATTAACATCAGACCTAAGAATTGCATCAATTCCTTTATTTCTGTGAACCACAGCAAAATCTAATCCCCATAGTAGTCCTAACACACTTTCATCAACATTTTTGTAAGAATCGCGACCTTTAGTGAGTAGATTAGAATTAGTTTTAATCGGGTCACTCAAACGTTTTTTAGTTAATTCGACAGCATCAGTAGATATATCAATTCCCACAGAATTTCGTCCGAGTAAACTAGCCGCCACCAAAGTGGTACCGCTACCACAGAAAGGATCTAAAATCAAATCACCTTCATTGGTAGCTATCTTAATAATTTGTTCCAGTAAAAGCAGCGGTTTTTGGGTAGGATAACCGACCCTTTCTTTAGCTTTAGGATTCAAATAGGGTATTTCCCAAACATCACTAAGAGGAACCCCTTTCTTACCGCCACTAGGGATAATATTACCATCTAGGTCTTTGTCATAAATAGACTTGCCATATTCATCTCGTTTTCGGCGCTGGAGAATTTGATCTACGTTGGTAGTTTCCGAATATTCGCCATAAATAAAATTAAATGTATAATCATCAGATTTGGTATAGTAAAAAATAGTTTGATGTGCTGGTAGCAAGGCTTTCTGGGAATTAGACCAGCGTTTATAGTGCCAAATAATTTCAGAGCGAAACATTTGCGGACTAAAAACATCATCCAACAACAATCTAATCAGGTGTGAAGCATGGCGATCGCAATGAACAAAAATAGACCCAGATGGCGACAAAATTCGCCACATTTCTTGCAAACGTTGATAGATAAAATTCCCATATTCTTGATGAGAAGACCACAAATCTTGAAAAGAAAACTCTTTGCGGCTATCTCTAGTTGTTAATTTATGGGTTTTTTGCGAAAAAAATGGCGGGTCAAGATAGATTAAATCAATGCTATCTTTCTCCCAAGTGCTGATGATATTAAGGCAATCACCTTGATAAACTAATGCACTCATAGTTAATTACTCAATATTTTCTAGAAACAGTAAGGGCGGGTTATGCGAGACTGCTCAACCCACCCTAGTAGCTTAATCTGCTAACTTAATCTGCTAATTGTTCAGGGAAATTATGGCTTTTCCTTCTCCAAACTTTGGACAGACTCAATGAGCGATCGCACTGTTTTAGTTCCCTCAGAAGGTTCAAAACCAAACGGAAACTTACCCCGTAAAAGCATCCGAACACCCAAAGGACCAATACTGAGAATACCTCGGACATCTCGTAAGTAGTTACCCACAACCATTAAGCCAAATTTACGCTCATCAACCCATCCCCCTTGCTTCACCAGTTCAACCATAACCTTACGGTGGCGCACAGGACGACTATCAGATGGCTGCTTACGTTCTAATATTTCATGCTTAATCTTACCAATTTGGTCCATAGGAGCCACCTCCATCGGACAAACTGTATTGCAGTTGTAGCAACGGGTACAGCCCCAAACTCCCTGAATATCCTGGTTATACTGTTCTAAACGTTCCTCAGTGCGTGCGTCACGAGAATCAGCAACCATTCTCTGAGCCTTAGCCAGGGCGTGAGGACCGACAAAAGCCGGGTTAACCTCTTTGGCATTGCATTCAGAATAACAAGCGCCACAGAGGATACAATTGCCATTTTGATTCAAACTTTCCCTTTCTTCGGGAGTCTGGAGAAACTCCCGCTCAGGAATTTTACGCGCCTGTGTACTAACATAAGGTTCCACCGCTTCCAGGTTATCCCAGAATTGGGTCATATCCACCACTAGGTCTTTGATTACAGGCATATTACCCATGGGCGCAATGGTTAATACAGGAATCTCATCGCCGCCTGTATAACTTGAATTAGCAGCAGCAATGTCTTGTAGGCGTTTGACTTCACTGGCCACATTTTCTTTACAAGCTAGGGCGGCGCGACCATTAATCCTCATTGAACAACTACCGCAGATGGTATTTCGGCAGTTTTTGCGAAAGGCTAAAGTGCCGTCAAGTTCCCATTTGATCCGATTTAGACTATCTAAAATAGTAGTAGCTGGATCAACATCTAGCTGATAACTTTGCACTTGCGGCGCGCTTGAAGCAGTTTGCCGGATAATATTAAATTGAACTTTCATTTGCTCAAACCAAGGTCTGTCCCTATTATAAATCAGGTTTCGTCTTCATACTCAACCCAGGAATTGGCTGTTTCGGAAACCATGACTTTTAGCTGTACTCCCTCTGGGACTCGCTTTTTGGTTTCATCATAGATAAATTTGGCAATCATTTCGGCGGTGGTTTCGTAGTTGGGGGGTAATATTTCATTGAGAAGACCGTGATCAAGTCCGCCTTTGCTGACATCTTTCTTGGCCCATCGCAGGCTGCGGAAATCGGCAACCATCACCGGGTGGGGACAAAATTCGGATCCGTGCAGTTGGTTTGATGTGGCTTCTACTCGGACTTTATAGGTGTGTCCGTGGAGGCGACCACAGGGGCCGTTGTAATCTTTGATATAGTGGGCGCTATCGAATGTAAATTCGGTTGTTAGTTTCCATTTAGACATGGGTGGCTGACCTGTGGTTTTGGTAACTGTTGACAATTAGCAAAAAATTGGGATGACTGATACGGGAAGATTAATTTTAGTAACTGGTCCGGTGCGATCGGGTAAAAGTGAGTGGGCGGAAAATTGGGCGGAAAATTACGCTAGAAATTACCGCAAGTCGGTGATTTATATAGCCACATCTGGTTTTGATGATGACGATCGCGAATGGTGCGATCGCATTCAAAAACATCGCGATCGTCGCCCTTCCGATTGGACAACTTTAGAGGTTCCCATCACATTATCAACTACTTTAGCATCTGTGGCAACGGCGGATAATTGTATTTTAGTAGATTCTCTGGGGACTTGGTTGGCTAATTTATTGGACTGGGAAGAATCACAATGGGAACAGGCGGTTACGGAGTTATTACAGGTTTTATTAACCGTCACTGGACCCGTGATTTTAGTGGCTGAGGAAGTCGGTTGGGGGTTGGTTCCCCCTTATCCCTTGGGCCGCCTTTTTCGCGATCGGCTAGGGGGTTTAGTCCGACTGCTGGGGACTCATGCTGATTCCGTTTATTTAGTTACTGGGGGTTATGCGTTAGACTTAACTCGCTTAGGTGTCAAAATATCCCCTGATTAATAACTAAAGTCTCTTGAATTTTTGCACTTCCGCGAAATCTTTTTCCAAATTCCGTTGGCTAGATTGATATTGGTCTTTTTGCATCCGCAACTCTAACTGATGTTTTTCGCTATTTAGTAAATAAGCATTATAGCACTCATTAACCGCCTCTAAATCATCTCTAATTCTTCTTTCCTCCTGTTCTAAAGCATAGCCCATATTTTGGACAATATTATTGCTGATATTTTTAATGAAAGATTGATAATAGCTATTCATATCTTTCTTGAGTTTTTCAGTATTATCTTGAATTTTCGCGGTTTTATCTTGATGATAAGATATCAGCGTAGTCACCATAAAAATAGGTAACAAGATCGCCACTATCCTACCTTTGACATCCCCACCCGCTGGAATAAATAAACTACCCATCAGCATAATAGTTCCCACACCAGATATCACCTGACCTTTCAGATTTTTAAATAAATAACCGAACAAACTCGGTTGTTTATATCGACTCTCAAAAGTTGGTTCAATCACAGAAGCCTGTAATATGCTTCTAAAATCTATATCTTCTGGGGGGTGAAATAGGGATTCCGACCATGATAAATTAGGCACAAAGTTCAGGATATCATAGATACGTTTTAGCAGCCCATTTAAACCATCACCGCCATAAAAATTACCAATTCTTTGCCATTCTTCAGAAGACCATTTGATCAACTCTGTTTGACAAACATGAATGGCTTTTAAGTGCAGATAGTGACCCGTAGCATTAGGATTATCTCCTGCTTGTAGTCGGACATATAAATATGCGCCCCGCTGGACTCCGCTGGATTTTAAATCATCAGTAAACTGCTGAATTTTATAGAATAAACTACTTTTCCGAAACTCATCTAATAAATTATTTTTTGATTGATTGAGGTCATTTTTAAGCATTCGGAAAAACTTATCTTTCTCATCTCCAGCTTTTTTTAAAGCCTTTTTCATATCATCTTTTAAATCATTAGCCTGTAAAAGACTAAGCTGTGCTTCCATTTGTTGACAACTCTGTTTAACTGCCTCAATTTCTCGTTCTAAAACCTGTTCGATCGCCTCTAGTTTTTCAAGAATATTTTGGCTGAAGCGTTTTAATAATAATTTTTCTCCCTGATTGGCTGCCAGTTTTTCTAAAAAATCATAATGTTTATCTAGTTTCTGCTTCACTTCTGCTTCAATATCTCCGGGATTATATGCTGCTAAATTGCTGGGTAAATCGATTACCTCAACGCCAGGATATTCGGTATTTAAACTGTTATATATATCCTCAAATTTTTGACAGTCTAAAATTACAAATATATGCTCTATTTGGTTTTTAATTGCTTGCTGAATTGCCGACTTATGACTCTCTATATGCTGTTCCTCATCAATGATTATATATAGTATATCCGCATCAGTTAACGCCTTGGCGCTGGCTCCATTGCTGATTGATGAATTAACTGGCTGTGATGCTTGTAGATGTAAAGCAATACAGCCTGTAATTGGTATTGCAGAACCCAAAAAAATCGACTCATCAGCAGTTAATAAATGATGATTGTCTAGCGGCGTATTATTAATAAAACTGCCATTGGTACTGTTCAGATCGTTAATTTCCCAGCCGCGAATATTACCGTTAACAATGGGTTTAATTTCCGCGTGTTTGTTACTAATTAAATGATACTCATTGGGAATTTTTACCCGACAACTACGATGGCGACCCACTTGGATAATCTCATGTTCCGAAAGAGGATAACGCTGGATTTCTGACCCGCTTAATCCATCAACAATAATTAATTCTGGAGATAACTGGGGTTGGGTTTGGCTGATTACCTGAGTTTCCCATTCATAGGATTCTAACAAATTAGGGCGATCGCTTAATAGATTGTCAAAACTCTCGCCTATCTCCGGGGAACTACTAACAATTTTACCTCTCAGTTTTCCGCTGTTTAACTCAGACTCTAGCTGTTCCAGGGTTTGGGCAATTTCCAGATAAGCCGGGTCTCGGTCACTTCTCAACCCCAAAAATCTGTGAATTTCCTGTATTCTAGTCGCGATTTTATCAGTTTTTAAAGACATAATCGAATCCCCAAAACTTAACTTTAATTTAGCCTATTACCACAGCAGAGGACCTTCTACCTGCTCAGGAATTGCTGATGGTGTTGCTGGAGGTGGTGGAACATCTCCCGTGGTTGCGGGTGGCTGATTGGTTTGTTCTGGCTGTGGCTGATTGGTTTGTTCTGGCTGTGGCTGTGGCTGCGGCTGTGGCTGTGGCTGCGGCTGTGGCTGTGGCTGTGGCTCTGGCTGTGGCTGTGGCTGATTGGTTTGTCGTTGCGCTTCTTGCTTGGCGGCTTCTGCTTCTCGCTTGGCGGCTTCTGCTTCTCGCTTGGCGGCTTCCGCTAGTCTCCTCGCTTCTGCTGCTTCCGCATTCAGCCTTTCTTGGCGCTGTTGTTCCGCAATGCGTCTTTCTTCCTCCCGTTTCTGATCATTAGCGCGATCGATAATTGGTTGCACTTTTTGTTTCCAATATTCGCTATCTTGTCGCGGTGATTCCCCCAATAATGCTACCCTTTCCGTTTCTGCGATCGCCTCCCTCCAAGCCTCTCGGTTCAACGCCTGTCTCGCATTTTCTAGGTAATTCTCATTCCGATTCCACTCCTGCTCCCATTGGGAAAGTTCTTGCTTAACTCTGGCGGCGTTGGGACTCGTTTCGGGGATAGCTTCAGCAATTTTTACCGCCTGCTGATAATTACCTTGGCGATATTGTTCCTGCGCTAATTCCTCCATCCGTTGAGATGCTTGCTTAAAGAAATTTTGCGCTTCTGAGTAGGAAGAAGTATTTTCGGGAACCTGTAAAGCCATATCGATCGCACCCCGCCAAGAACCCGCTTCCGCTAAACTATTCGCCTGTTTCATTAACACCGCCGCATGACCATCCTCACAACTTTTTAACAGTCTTGTTAACTCGGATTTTAATACAGGTGTCATCCCGGTAGTTGTCGGTTCTATGGTTAATGCCGTTTTACAAGTCTCATAAGACTCCTGGGATGCTACCATATTACCCTGTTGATGATAACTAGCTCCCTGGTCTAGTGCTTGTTCCGCCTCCGCGATCGCATTTCTGATCGGTGCAGCAGCCTGCCATTTATACACCCAAAATCCTCCCCATCCCAAGCCGATCATTAATACCACTCCACCCAACCAGGGTAATGCTTTCTTAACCGGAGAAACTGGCGGCGGTGGTGGCGGTTCCGGTGGTGGTGGCGGTAGTTCTAACCCTCCCGACACTGGCTGGGTTCCAGCGGCGATCGCTGTGACTTTAAAATCTATATTTCCTAACTGAATATGGCTGCCATTATTTAGGGGTTCCTCACCCACAGGTAGCAATTTACCATCTACAATTGGCGGGTTACTTTCCCGTAGCGATCGTAGATAAAATTGGTGATTCTCTGGACTAAAAAAAATTTCGATATGTAGACCGGATACCGTCTGATCCACGCACACTAAATCACAGCGACTCCCATCTCTACCTATACGGAAAACTCCCGGATGTTTGCTGGGTTGGTTGGCTCGAATACTGGCGCTATTCAACCTTCCCTCTTCTGCCCACTCTAAGGTTAGTTCAGCCATGAATCTGCCGCCTGCTATTATACTGGAAACTCTCTACTCCATTTTAGTAGATATTCCCTGGATTGGGTTAATCTTTTAACATTTTGTAAATCTTAGATACACCAAATTTTGATCTGATTGTCTTCACTACCACTAGCTAGATTTTGTCCATCGGGACTAATGGCGATCGCTCCTACTTGCCAACTATAACCGGAAATAGTGCGGATTTCTGTCTGCGTTTCCCATTGCCAAACTTTCACCGTTTTATCATCAATTCCAGCAATTAAAATTTTGCCATCTGGACTAAACATCAGAGCATTAATCGCCGTTTTACCACCCTCAATAGTCAAAATTTCCTCCCCTGTTTTTACCTGCCATAGTTTAATGGTTTTATCTCCACTACCACTGGCGATAATTTCACTATTAGGACTGATGGATAAGGCAGTTATAGCTAATCTGTGTCCTGATATATTGAGCGTTTCTAAACCAGTTTCGCGGCTCCATAATTTCACGGTTTTATCACCACCGCCACTGGCGATAATTTCACCATTCGGCGCAAAAGCAATAGCATTAACTGCCATTTTATGACCCGCTAAGGATTGGATTTCTTCTCCTGTATTAATATCCCAAAGTTTGATGGTTTTATCTTGGCTACCACTAGCTATAATTTGACCGTCGGGACTGAAAGCAACCGCATTAACTCCTGATCTGTGTCCCTCAAATGTGCGGATCTCTTCTCCATTACTCAGGTTCCAAAGTTTAACGGTTTTGTCAGCACTCGCACTGGCTAACATTTTACCATCTCCACTGAAAGCAACCGATCGCACAGAGTTAGAATGTCCCCCTAAAGTTCGGATATCCGCTTCTGGGTTCAGAGTCCACAAACTTCGACCCGGTGCTGATATTTCCCCTGCTTGTATCCCGAAAATCTTACTCTGACTCTTTTCGTCTTCCCCTTCTGACTCCGCTACAGGTTCGGGTTCTGACTCCGCTACAGGTTCGGGTTCTGACTCCGCTACAGGTTCGGGTTCCGACTCCGCTACAGGTTCGGGTTCTGACTCAATTATCGGTTCGGGTTCTGACTCAATTATCGGTTCGGGTTCTGACTCAATTATGGGTTCGGGTTCTGACTCAATTATGGGTTCGGGTTCTGACTCAATTATCGGTTCGGGTTCTGACTCAATTATCGGTTCGGGTTCCGACTCAATTATCGGTTCCGCAATGGGTGGGAGAGAATTATCAGAAGTTGGCGGCTGAGGCTTGGTTTGATATTCAAATACAAATTCGGGTCCATCCTCACTAAGTTTAATGCGATCGCCTGCTTGGAGGGGATGATTTACCGCCATACGCACACCATTAATAAAAGTGCCATTGACACTATTAAGATCCTCAATTTCCCACAGTTCTACAGAACCTTCTAATACTGGCTTAATTTTGGCGTGATACCGCGATACCATTGTATATTGAAGAGAATCAACTACAATATGAGCATCTTTACCACGACCCAAAATAACTTCTTTAGCCGCAGATAAATCATACTGAAACACAGGATGATCTGGTTTTTTATTACCGGGAATACACAATTTAATGACAGCACATTTGTTTAGGTTAGATTCAGACATATCGACTAATCCAATCAACTATTATAATAATTTTTGGGGGGTTATGTTTGGGGGGGTTATGCACAATATAGGGTGTCCGCTCCCTGATTAAGTTAAGTTATCTGAATATATTATGATCGATTTTGCCTCCCTCGTCAATTCTAAAAAAAACCTAAATTTTCCGACCAAAACTCGATAAATATGGTAATGAAACAAACCCGCCCTGATTTATATAAAAAATTGTAACGTAATTGTGGGCATCTCAGTGTGAGTTAGCATATAATAAAAGCACGGCAATTTTCTCAACCCATCCCCATCATTAAATTGGGAGGACGTTAGTATGGCAGATATTGCAACCATTGAAGATTTAATCGAACAGAATGAGGCGAGAACCCAAGCCTTATCTGAAGAAGTAGATCGAGCTATGATCAGTGTCACTCTGGTTGAGCAGTTTCTGACAGCGATCGATAATAACTTAACCGTCGCTGGCGACACCGCTAAGGCTCAATTTGAAACGATGCTCGCTGCTCTCAACAGCACGGACGAAGCCATAGAGAGTGAACTAGAAACGGCGAAAGAAAACCTCAGCAGTCTCCAGGAAAAAATTAGCGAAGTTGATGAAAAAGTAGAATCTACTTTAGCGGAGATTAAAGCTAAGTTAGATGAGTTAAAAAGCCACGCAGCCGAGATATTATCAGATTTAGAGTCGGAGGCTGAGTCAACAAATTCGGGGTTATTGGAACTTTCCCAACAGGTGGAAACATCAGAGGCGGAAACCCAGACCCAAAGTGAAACGGCTAAAGCTAATGTGGAGGAATTTCGCAATAAAATAGAACAATTGCAGGAGGGTTTTAATAGTCAAAAAAACAGCCTTTTTGAGCAATTCGAGGCTTTACAAGGTGAAATTGAGGCTAAAATTGAACAAATTGCCTCGGATTTTGAGACATTGCGATCGGAAAGCAATAACCAAAAATCCGAGATGGAAAATGCCTTAGACACGGCTTCGGAAGACGCTATCAATACGATAACTAATAAATTTGTGGATGAGGCGAAAAGTCAGCTTTTAGGAAGTGCAGAATCTCTGAGTGAGGCTCTCAGTGCTTTAGGAGAAGCTGGAGAGAAATCCGAGGAAATGTTAGACGGACAATTGGGGGATATTATCGATAATATTAATAATGTGGTGGACGCGGTGCGACCGGTTTTAGATGTGTTGTCAAGAGTTAGAGATTTATTAGGTTAATTTTAGGGAGTTAAGACCATGGCGATCGCTGAAGATTTTGGTCAATCATTAGAAGAATCGGCTGAGAATTTAACCAACTTGTTAAATGTCTTAGATCAAGCCTATGATCAACTTGATCAACTCTGTGAACAATTGGAAGGGGAGAGTGACGACCTGGAAGAAACCCCAGAAATTGTCGAAACCTCATTTTCTAATTTGGTGGAAACCCTAGAAACTGAAGAGTCTAATGTTACCTCGGCTCAAGAGGAGTTGATTTCGGCCTTAGAAGAACTACTACAAAGTATTTCTGATGCTGAAGGTAGCCTAGATGAAACCTCAGCCAATATCGAAGAAAATTACAGCACATTTGAATCTGAGTTAGATAATGATATCGCGGAAATGGATGGGGATATGGATGAAACCAAATCCACATTTGAGGAACTCAAAGACAGCTTCGAGCAACTAACAGAAGCGATAAATCAAGCCATGGAAACCACTATCGGGGTGTTTGAAACCTTGGGTGATGCGATATCGGATCTTGAGGAACGAGTGACAACCAATCAGGAAGAAACAGAAGGTAATTTTGAGGGTTTAGTTACGGAAATTTCCGATAATCATAGGGACTCGTTAGAATCATTGTTGGGAAACTTTAGCCAATTTTTGGCTCAAGATAAATTATCAGAAATTACTGATGATTTTAGTAATTTTAAGGGGGTTTTGACGGATGTATATAACACCCTTGGTAGTCAAGCGGCGGCAGTAGCCGATAATCTTCAAGAAAGGGGAAGCGCAATTTTTGAGAATGTCAAAGATTATGCTGAGGACTCGCTCAAGGACAATTTAGAGGATTCCTTTAAAGATGCTATTGATGATGTGGTCTCGGATATGATTCAAGAGGTAGGAGAAAATATGGTTATGATGAAAGTGGGAGCGACCGTTACTTCATCACTAACTCCGATTTTACCGCAAATTGTAGCAGCTAAGGTCGCCACCGGAACTATCAAACAAGTTTTGAGTTTGGGAGGCATTTTATCTTGAGTTTGACGGTTGAATGCTGCTTGTGCTTATTCAAATATTAAGGAAAAGTGACAATGGAAGAAGTTTATAATTCTTTGGCTCAAATGTCTTCGGTAGCACCGGATAAATTAAATAGTTTAATTGGGGGAGCTACAGAAATTAAAGATGCGGTGCGTGTCCTCGAGTCTAATGTTGAAGAAAAACAGGGTTTAATTGAGGCTTTGATGGAGCAAATAGCTGATGCTTTGAATGAATTTCAGCAGGAGGTTGGGGAACAACAAACGGAAATAGAAAGTGAGGTTGAGGAAACTAATAATATTGCGGAAAGTTGGCAAGAAATTATCAGTGATGCTCAACAACAATTAAGCTCGGAAATGCAGACGGCTCAGGAAAAATTAATCGCTCTGAAAGAGGAGTTGGAGTCGGGTAATGATGAGATTAATAATGCGGGAGAAGAAGCACAAAATAGCCTGACTGAATTACAGGCAAAGTTGCAGGAGGGTCAACAGCGACTTCTGGAGGCTCAAGAAAACCTGAGTGATGCTATTCAAGTTTTGCGAGATAAAATTGAGGAGGCAAAAAATAGCGCTCAGGAACAGGTAGAAGAGTTAAATGATCAGGTGAATGAGGCTGAGGAGGAAGTGAGCGATCGCCTGGAAGAAATGGGTAATAGTTTTACGGAAATTCAGGGAGAATTTGAAACTAAAATCGGTGAAATTACCAGTGACATTATTGAGTCAAAAATTGATGAATTACTGGATGAGTTACAGGAGAAAATCGAAACGGAGTTAAAAGAATTGACTGATTCTGCGGTGTCTGAGGTGAGAGAAACCCTTGACAACATAATGGATAAACTCAGGGGTGCGAAAGATGATGCGGCTAGTCATAGACAAGTAATTAGTCCGCTAATCGAACAGTTAGAGGACTTTATTCAACCTATGGAACTTTTAGTAGACTCGGTGCGAAATTTGGCGAGTAAAGTTGGGGTTTCTTTTGGTTAAATCACCCTAAATATATGGGAATCAGCAGAATTTGATATTACGGAAATTAGGAGTTAGAAATGACTTTAGAACAAGCAGCCAATGAAGTGGTTTTAAAGATGACTCAATTTTTAGAAAAAATTGACTTGGAAGAGGACCGCATTGATAATTCTCGCCAACAGTTAGAAACGATAACGGAAGAAGTGGAAACTGACTGGTCAAGCCTACAAGAACGCGCTGAGGAACTGTTAGAAAAAATAGCGACCGGGAGGGAAGAGTTGGCGGCGGAACGGGAAGCGGTTAGTAATGAACTTGGGGAATTACGGTCAAAAATTGAAGCAGCACAGGAAGAAGTTAATCAAGAATTAGAAGAGACTCAAGCTGCTTTATCTGATTTTTATAACCGAGTTGAAGCGGTTACGCCAGAGTTGGTTGAGGTGATTAACCAGGTAGGAGAATCGTTTAATGCTCTGACGCAAAAGGCGGGGGAACTGAGTACAGAACAGGAACAAAACTTATCGGAAACTCAAGAGTTTATAGCTGAAGAGGTGAAAAGTGATATCGAAACTCACCAGTCAGAAATTGAGGAACGGAGTGGCGATTTTGAAACTTTTATCGGGACAACTATTCCTGAACTGAAAGATGTGTTGAGCGAATTTACGCAACAGGTTAATGAAATTGTTGAGGGGGTAACAGACAAGGTACAAAACTTACAGGAAGTGGCGGAAAAAACGGCTGAAGATACAATTGAGGAAATTACGGAATCTCAACAGGGTAGAATTGAGGAGTTGTTGGATGCTGCTAACCGTTTAAAGGATATGATGGAACAAATTAGTAATATCATCGACCAAACCAGTGATACGGTGGTGACGACTAAAGATACTATGGTTGATGCAGCAGATACTACTAGCACCGGTTTAAATGCGGCGATCGGTATTTTTGATGACCTCAAAAGTATTTTAGGAGGGATTTTGTAATTATTGATAACTGCTGCTGATGACTGGGTGAAATCATGGTTAAATATTGGCGATCGCCATTAGGGTACACTCCCAGACTAAGCGAGGTTGAACGTAAGCCAGCAGATGTTTTCTCGCCTGTTCTAACTGGTGAAGTAATCCGGGAATGGCTAGGCTATTGTTACCGTTAACCCCCGGATTATGGTATTGTTCCCAATAGGAATGTTGCAGATAATCCACTAACCATAACTGAGCCTGAGTGTCAAGAGAGCGGCTAATTTCTGCGGCTAATTCGAGAGATTCTCGTAAACTTTGGGGGAGTTTTTTCACTTTGGCTAATAGTTCCGGTGGAATAGTTTGTAATTGTTCCCAACAGGCGATCGCTTGTCCGGGACTACCCTGCGCCATTGCCATGATCTCAGCATGACGGCAAATTTCACCATAACCCTTTTGAGTTAATATCTGAATTATATCAGTATTTGACAGTCTAAAAAAAGGGATTTTGGCACAGCGAGAAACCAAGGTAGATAACAATGAATCCACACTGGGAGCAATTAAAATTAACACGGATTTACCCGGTTCCTCTAGGGTTTTTAATAAACCATTAGCCGCTCCCTCAGCCATAGTTTCCGCCGCCTCTAAAACCACCACAGACCGCAGAGACTCCAAAGCTGGACGGCTGACAAACTGACTAATTTCTCGGACTTGATCAAGGCGAATTTGTGGCGGTGCGCGACGTTTGAGACCAGAGGCGGCGGCTTCGGCTGCTGACAGCAATTTTCCTTGGTGTAAATAGGTGGGTTCTACCCAAAGTAAATCGGGATGATTTCTCATCTTAACTCGATGTTTAATAGATTGTTTGTGTGCGTCTTCCTCGGATGAATTTAGCAGATTTTTGCGACCTTTCTGCAATAATAATTCAATAAAATATTGAGCGGCTAAACTACGACCTACTCCGGGTATCCCGACGAATAAATAAGCGGGAGCGATCCGATTTTGGGCAATAACTCGGCTCAGAAGTTCGATCGCTTGAGGTTGTCCAATTAAATCGCTAAACGCATCCATAATTATTTGAGATTAACCCCCATTCTAGGAGTTTTTGGTTGAGTATATTTTGGATTTGTTGGGTAACACGATCGCGATCGCCATTTCCATCAATAGGGACAATCCGCTGGGGATACATTTTGGCTAGAGTCGCAAATCCCTCAGCAACCCGATAGTGAAATTCTAGATCAGCCTGTTCAATGCGATCGACTTTTTTTCTAGCCTTAATCCGGGTCAGTCCTGCTTCTACAGGAACATTTAACCACAGAGTCAAGTCCGGCACAACACCCCCAGTCGCGATCTGGTTAATTTGATGAATTTGCTGCAAATCTAGTCCCCGACCATATCCCTGATAAGCTAGGGTAGAGTCGGTAAAGCGATCGCATAAAATAATCGTCCCCTGGTCTAACAGCGGTTTAATCAGAGTTTCGATATGTTGTGCGCGGTCCGCCGCATATAATAATAACTCACTGCGATCGCTCAGAGGTTCCCTGATATCATGGTGAAGTAGTAAATCCCGCAAATGCTGACCTAACTGGGTTCCCCCCGGTTCCCGCGTCACTTGAACCCCCCGTTGGTGGAGTTTCCCCCCGGAAGAATGGTTTAACGACAAGCGATCGGCTAACCACGGCTGAATTTGCTGTATTTGCGTAGTTTTACCGCATCCTTCTATACCTTCAAATACAATTAGTTTTCCCGCCATTTTTGTATTTAGAACCTCCCTAGATCTGATTCAGTCATCGCATATTATGGCAGTTTCGTTAATCAAAATCCGAAAATTTGAGCAAATCTGGTGGGGAGTTTTTACTAAGCCACACCCGAAGCGCTATAATAATCCCGGC
This sequence comes from Limnospira sp. PMC 1279.21, assembly GCF_032349615.1. Lineage (NCBI taxonomy): Bacteria > Bacillati > Cyanobacteriota > Cyanophyceae > Oscillatoriales > Sirenicapillariaceae > Limnospira > Limnospira sp. PMC 1279.21. Next base: position 21,632 of record NZ_JARPLU010000012.1, read on the forward strand.
TTAATCACCCATCTCTAGGGTTGTGTACCAGAAATGCCAGTATCTCTATCAGGGAACCATAAAAACAGTTAGTCAATATAGCACTACAGCTTGTTCACCAGTCGATTGCCCTCACCCTAAATCTGGATCCCAGAGAGGGAGAGGGACTTTGAGAGGTGATCAGATGATTTCTGAACAGGCTGTAACCTGCTTATTGGTATTAATTAAACTTGGAAATTATCGGGAGTTTTTCGATGGCTCGTTATACGGCTTTTTTTGTGATTGCTATCAATATTGAAGATGCCAGAGAAATATTAATAGATATTATGGAATCTTGCAACCTTGATCTGATTTATCAAACCCCCAGTTCACTTATTGCTAGGGAGGCGATCGGTCAAGTTTCCATACCTCAATTAGTCACTGTAGAGGTAGTATTTGATACAGCCACCTCCACAGACACAGAAACCAAAATGACTGTGGTTTTTAAAAATGAAGAATTACCCCTACAGCCTGATAATCACTGTCGCCAAATGTTTGAATTTGTCAGCGAAATGATTATCAACCATCGCCAGTGGGTATTACTAGAAAGCATTGCACTCTAGTTATTTTAATTTCAGTTAATTTTTACACAAAAAAAGCGCCACCCCAATTGGGGAGACGCTTTGTTTTTTTACCTACAAATTAGCTACAAATTAGCCGATGTTAGGAGCAACTAAATTGACAGGTGTAGACTCAGTAGAAGCCAAATCTAACGGGAAGTTGTGAACGTTACGTTCGTGCATAGCTTCAATGCCTAAATTAGCGCGATTAATCACATCAGCCCAAGTATTTAGGACTTTACCCTGGGAATCTAAAACCGAGTGGTTAAAATTAAACCCATTCAGGTTGAAAGCAAAACAAGCTACTGCTAAAGATGCAAACCAGATGCCAACAACAGGCCATGCACCTAAGAAAAAGTGTAAAGCGCGACTGTTGTTAAAAGAAGCATACTGGAAAATCAAACGACCAAAGTAACCGTGAGCAGCTACAATGTTATAAGTTTCTTCTTCTTGTCCAAAGCGATAACCCCGGTTTTGGCTTTCAATTTCAGTGGTTTCACGTACTAAAGAAGATGTCACCAGAGAACCGTGCATAGCTGAGAAAAGAGCGCCACCAAAGACACCAGCTACTCCCAGCATATGGAAGGGGTGCATTAAAACATTATGCTCTGCTTGCAGCACTAACATAAAGTTAAATGTGCCAGAAATCCCCAGCGGTAAACCATCAGAAAAAGAACCTTGACCGATAGAATAAACTAACAGTACCGCCGTCGCAGCAGCTACAGGAGCGCTATAAGCAACAGCAATCCAAGGACGCATTCCTAACCGATAAGACAGTTCCCACTCACGACCCATATAGCAAAAAATGCCGATTAGGAAGTGGAAAACAATCAACTGGTAGGGGCCGCCGTTATAAAGCCATTCATCAATATTTGCCGCTTCCCAGATGGGATAAAAGTGCAACCCAATCGCATTAGAACTGGGTACAACAGCGGCGGTGATGATGTTATTGCCGTACAACAGAGAACCGGAAACGGGTTCGCGGATGCCGTCAATATCCACAGGAGGTGCAGCTACAAAAGCTAACACAAAACAGATGGTGGCAGTTAGCAAGGTAGGGATCATCACAATACCAAACCAACCTACATAAAGGCGGTTATTGGTAGATGTTACCCAAGTGCAAAACTGTTCCCAAACATTGAGATTTTCCCGTTGCTGTAAGGTAGTGGTCATATCAAATATGATTGCGTTATTGAGTTTTCGAGGTACATATCCGGTAGTTGTTTTTCTACCGTGTCTGTAATATCTCACACTTAACTCATATATGTCAAGGGTTTTATGACTATTTAGTTATATATTTAATCTGATAAAACTGATGATACCCATAAGTTTTGCTTATAAATTGCCCTAAATCGCTAAACTCACGCCACTGCGTCGGATATCCCCAGTTCCTAAAATAGTCCCATCAGCATTAGTGGCGACTCCATTAACTCCACCAAAAAACATATTCCGTTCCCCCCATTGGACAATTTCGCTATGGTCCGCAAGTTGCAGATGATTAATCTCGGTTTGATTAAAACCGGGTTCGATATCAAAACGATAATTCTCCCAATGGACACGGGGACGATTAACGGCGGCGGCTAAGGACATCCCAAAATCGAGATAATTGGAGATTACTTGCAAAATGGCGGTGCGAATACGATTAGACCCGCCAGACCCGATCACCATCTCTAAACGATCGCCATCTAAAATCAAAGTAGGAGCCATCATCGAGGATAGTCGCACATTTTCCCGCCACTCGTGGAAGCCGTGGGGGTTCAAATCTTCCTCACCCAACATATTATTAATCATAATCCCGGTCCCCGGAATCATATAACCCGACCCCTCCCCGTTAGAAGTAGTAACACTAGCCGCATTCCCCTCACTATCCACAACACTAATATGAGTCGTACTCCCCCACTTATTCACCGTCTCCTGTAATTCTTGTAGATAGGGTTGTAGATGTTCTGGGGACAGGAACTCAGCAGCCATATTCTGTTCATGAAGGCGATCGTCAAACCCCTGTTTTCTAACAGTATTAGTTAATCTCATTACATCCGCTAACATACGGAGATGCCGACAACTACCAAACTCCAGATTAGCAACTTCAATTCCCGACAGCAGTTCCAACCCCAAGCCAATCAGCGTTCCCCCGGAACTGGGAGGCGGATTAGTCAAAATCTGTTTTCCCCGATAACCAATTCTTAACGGTTGGCGTTCAATCACCCGATACCGTCTCAAATCTTCCTCAGTCAAATAGCCACCCCCCTGCTGACAATCAGCCACCAATTGCCGAGCAATTTCCCCCTGATAAAACTCCTCAAATCCCTGTTGCACCAGATATTCCAGAGTATTCGCTAGATTTTTCATAACTATTCGTTCACCAGCTTGGAGAATCGAGCCTTGGGGAGCATAAATTTCCCGACCTTCGGGGGAACTCAATAAAATGGACGAGAGAATCGGGTTAAAAGTATAGGCTTGGAAAGTATTAATTTCTAAACCATTTTTAGCCAAATTAATCGCGGGTTCAGCCACTACCTTTAAAGGCAGTTTTCCTAGGGTCTGGTGAACCTTAAACACCCCAGCCGCCACACCCGGAACGGCCATAGAACCCAAACCAATATGAAATTCCTGAACACTGCCACCAAAATTGACATCAACCGGGTAAAAATCTACTTGACTTTTTGATTGTTTAATGCTTGGTGTTTGTGTAAAGAAATCAAATAAAATATTCTGATTGGTGTGGGTGTGAGCCAACAGGAAACCTCCCCCACCTAGGGAAGTTAACCCCGGTTCAGCCACACAAGCAGCCAGCATGGACGCGACGGCTGCATCAAAAGCATTACCCCCCAGGGGGAACATTGCTAACCCAGCCAGTGCGGTTTCTTGATGGCCGGCTGCGACGACACCATTTAGTTTCTGCATATTTGAGGAACTTCTGATCTACAAAATAATTCAAAATAATTATGCTGTGTTATAGCCTGATCCTGTTCGGATTCTTAGAATTATGGGGCAGGTGTTGGCTATGTCTAAATACAATTTCCCCTGAGTGAGGGGTGATTAATGCTTGTTGCTACTTGGAGACGCGGATATATGAATTCTTGGCTGGCTTCTGTCTATAATCCCATGAGCCGAAAAGGGTTACAAACACTTTTGGTCGGTATTTTCGCGGTGTTTGGAGTCCTTAGCGGAGTGGTCCCGGACTTGTTATCCCCTACAGGTCGGTCAGGGACTTTCGCTCACGCACAGCAAAGCCCTAATATTACTGATGATGAAATTCGCAATTATGCCCGTGCCGTTTTATTGATTGAACCTAGGCGCAAACAGGCCTATGATGAGATTAGGGGAATTGCAGGGGGTACGGTTCCAGAGGTGATCTGTAGCGATCGCCGCCGTATTAATAGCTTGAATCGAGATTTAAGGGCGATCGCCGTTAATTATTGCAATCTGGCTAAAGATTTTATTGAACAGCACAATCTAACCATTAATCGATTTAACGAGATTACTCGATTACAACAAGATAACCCACAACTGCAACGGCAAATTCAGGCAGAGTTACTTCGTCAACAGCGTAGTAACGGCAACTAATTCTATATTACTCCCCTAAGCATTTTAGGGGAATTTGTGTTATTTATTTATTACTTTACGGAGTAACCAACTACTATGAAACTACTACATCATGGGCATTTACATCGGCTACTCATTCAGTCCACTGCCATCACTATTTTATCTAGTGTCGGACTGGTGACGGGGTGGGTTCCTAATTTAACGGCTCCATCCCTAACCGCGAGTTTTAGCACGACCGCTAGAGCCGGAAATCCTACCTTTACTAATCAGGAGATTACCAGCTACGCTCAAGCAGCGATCGCACTAGAATCCAGACGGCATCAGGCGGTTGAGGAAATTAAAAGAATTGTCGGACAAGTGCCGCGCATTCTCTGTGACGAGCCGACTAGCATTAATATGCTACCTGGAAATGCTCCCCAAATTGCGGTTAGCTACTGTGACCAAGCCAAACGCATTATTGAAAGCAAAGGATTAACTGTTAGTCGCTTTAATGAAATCACCCGCCATCAACAATCTGATAGCCGATTCCGAGAGCGCATTCAAGCGGAAATTCTCCGAATTATGCAATCTCCTGATGGACGATAGTTAGGAATTGGGGATTCTGCGACTGTGTTGTATTATCCCCATCAACAACTGATTGGCGATCACATAAATTCCCCTCCATTCATCTCGGCGGATTTTGCGTAAATAAAACCAAATCCCTCGATACAAATCGACCAAACGCCGACCGCGATACTCTTTTTGAATGCCACCCGGATCAAGTCGGATACCCTCAAGGCTATAGTTATTTAAGTTTAAGGGGTTGAGTTTAGTCAACCCTTCTTTCTCCGCAAATTCTTGATATGTTAAACCTTCGCGATTACATAACCTCGATTTCTCATCATCAATCCACTCACTCACCACCCAATTTTTACTCGCAAATAAAAACTCAGCCATATCTTTTGTTACCCCACAATATTTTAAACGAATCCCCACCGGAATTTCACCCCAGGGACCATGAACCCATATAAAATCGGGGTCAAAAAATGCTTTAAATGCTATCGGTTCTGCCCCATTTATGGTGATTTTTGCCACTCTACCCACCATCCCACAACCGATAATTTTAGCAGTGATATTTATCGATTTTTCCGAGTCTTTATCAAGACAATTTATCCAAAAATTAACAGTAAAATTAGTGGTGTTAATCAGCCGGACATAAATTGCCAAGCCATCCAGAAACGCCCTAATTTCGGATACCCCCAAGCCTCTATCAGGGTCTAAATAAGAGGCGATCGGTTCCCCAAAGTATAACTTATTGGTACCCGTTTTTAGACAAAACTCCTGGCAGAGCTGATAAAATCTATAGGGTGAGATTAATTCAGTTTGTGCCATAACTATGATCGACCCTAACATCCCCTGATGACAGTTCAAAATCCCCACTCTCCCCTCTAATAATTCCTGCTTGAACACAGGGTAAGCTATATTTCTGAGTGAACTTCTGTTAACAAATGTCCACTACATTGATTTTATGAGAAATATCATCCGGGTTTTGCTGACCCTAACTCTGTGTAGCCTATTTCCCCTAAATGCGATCGCCGGAACCGTCCTCGAAGACATCAGAAGAACAGGTATTCTCAAAGCCGGAGTTAGACAAGATGCCGCTCCCTTGGGTTATCTGTCTCCAGAAACTGGAGAATGGGAAGGGTACTGTATCCAACTCATGGAACTTCTAGCTAGTCGCCTCACCCAACAACTACAACTTAATCAACCCGTCCAAGTCCAACTGCTACAGTCCACCCTCGAAAATCGGGAGTCTATCGTCGCTGATGGAACCGTCCACCTAGAATGTGGCCCCAACACTGTCACCCGCACCCCTCCACCTGGGATAGTCTATTCCGATCGCTTTATCGCCACAGGAAATCACCTATTAGTTGCCGCAGATAATCAAACCTTAATCAACCCAGATGGTGCCATGGAAAACATCATTATTGGTGTACTTCCTAACACCCTTACCCAGCGATTTATCAGCAGTCGTTATTCCCTAGCTCAAATCGTGCAATATCATGGCACATCAGGCCGCGCCGATGCCGTGCGCGATGTTCTTAATCGGGAAATCAACGCCTTCGCCAGTGATGGTTTATTGCTAATTGGGGAAGTGTTGCGCCAAGCAGATATTAACCCTCAAGACTATGCCATAATCCCCCAACAACCGCTAACCTGTGAGTTCTACGGCATGATCGTACCCGAAGGAGACATCGCCTGGTTAAATACCATCAACTCATTGATTTTAGTTGAAGAAACCCTGGAAATTCTCCAAAGTCTCTATGGTCGCGACTCCGCCTATGTAGCCACCACACAAGCCGCCTTAGAAAAGTGTACCCGTTAGCTAATCACTTAGCTTTCATCAACCCTCCTCTTCACCCAGGGGAGGGTCGGGGAATGTTATTGAGCAGTTTCCGAAGTGGGAATACCTAATCGTTTCCGTAAAGACTCAGCGCGACGTTTAGCAATTTGATTATTAGGTTCTAAACTCAGAGACTTTTCGTAGGCTTCTAAAGCCTGAGAAGTCAGCTTTTTGCGTTCGTAAGCATAACCTAGATTATTGCAAGCCGTCGCATATTCAGGAGTTAGCTTTAATGCTTCCTTATAATTACGAATCGCGATATCGTATTCTTCCTTAGCAAAGTGAGCATAACCCAAGGCATTATAAATCATGGCTATGTTCTCCGGCGACTCCTCTTCCTCTACTGCTTTCAGAGCTTTTTGCAAAACAGCGATCGCCTGAGAATACAAATTTTTATCATTATAAATACAGCCTAATTGGTAATATTCCTGAGCTGTTCCTTTACCCTGAGAAAGCTCCTGTTGCAATTGCGACATCTTACTCTCAACTTCGCGAGTTCGGAAAATCTGACGCACAATAAAAAAGCCAGAACCCGACAAAAAAACCAGCAGTAATACCAGATAAACAACTGCGAGATTACTATCCATTTTTAATCTTAAATTACCAATTTTATCCTACCTTGAAGAAGGATAGAATTATCTCCATCCTTCGTTCAAAGTTTACCAAGTTAAAATCCCCTAGGATTGAGCTTGAGCAGCTTTAGCGACCACTTTTTCAAAGGTATCTGGGTCAAGAACTGCCATTTCCGCCAGCATCTTGCGATTGATTTCAATGTCAGCTTTTTTCAAATTTCCCATCAGTTGACTATAACTGATGCCGTGAACTCTAGCAGCGGCATTAATCCGGGTAATCCACAGGCGGCGGAAGTCGCGCTTGCGTTTCTTTCTATCCCGATAGGCGTTACGCAGCGCCTGCATAACCCGCTGATTAGCAATTCGGAAATTTTTGGATTGAGAGCCGCGAAATCCTTTGGCAAGTTTCAGAATTTTTTTGCGACGTTTACGGGCAACATTACCACGTTTAACTCGTGTCATTGTTGTTTTTCCTTAAAATTGAGTTGATCGAACTATAACGTTACAAATACGGCATCATTAGACGCACGTTTTCTGCATCGCGCTCATCGACAATAGCCGTTTTTGACAAACGGCGCTTGCGAGTTGCACTTTTGTGTTGTAGCAGGTGACTCTTAAAAGCCTTGCGGCGTGCGAGTTTGCCGCTTCCCGTTACCTTAAAGCGCCTAGCGGCTGATTTACGAGTTTTGAGTTTGGGCATGAAATGGCTGGAATTCGACACAAGCTATAATTATAGCATTTGCTGGGATTCATGAGAAGGAAAATTGATTAACTTTCGGGATGTTGTTTATGATGATGCACCTCAACGACGGTGTGAACATTACCTCTGGGGTTAAAGTCGCCTTTGATGTGAACTGACAGGGGGTCACAGGCGGCTACAAAGTCATCAAGGATCTGGTTAACTGATTCCTCATGGGATATGTAGCGATCGCGATAACTGTTAATATAGAGCTTGATGGACTTTAACTCTACCACCGACTGATCAGGCACATAGGTTAAATCAATGGTGGCAAAATCTGGATATCCAGAAAACGGACACTTACAGGTAAACTCCGGTAACACTATGTTAATTTGATAGCTGCGTCCGGGTCGGGGATTGGGGAAGGTGATTAACTGTCCCTCAGTAATCTGTCTCTCACCATATTTAAGTTCTGTATTAGTAACCGATTCAGTCTCAGAGGATTTTACCTGGGAGTTACTCATATTTGGCTCAACAATGAACAACCAATTGCGATCGCCCATTTCCTTGACTAAATGACCCGTGGTTGGTCTAATAGCAATATCATCAAGGCGATCGCCATTTAACTAATCCCGTTGATCATACCCCAAAGTTTATCCATAACAGCCATGTCAAATCCTATACAAAATTCTACAGCCTCCAACCCCACCCCACCCGAAGGCGGAAATAGTAGTTATTCACCCTCAGTCCCCATATCCCTATATCGAGAGGTGACAGCGGAATTACAGGGGTCTCAAAACCTAATCAATTCCCTGAGAACCCAAAATCAACAACTTCTCGAAGAAAATCAAAATTTGCGCCAAGAACTTAATCATGTAGTTCAGGCGGCCAATCAATTCTATCTAGCCGTTGAATCAGTCCAAGGGAAAAACCAGATCCCATCGATGGGAGTTCCCCCTGTCAATCCTAGCTTTAGTGTTAATCCCGTCTCGCCGCCACCGAACTTTTATGAACAGCCGACAACCGAGACTCCCCAACCAGATCTAGTCTTTCCCCCAACCAGCGACGGGCCAGACATCCCGCCGCCCCAATTTACCGAGGAACCAGAAGGACGACTGCGACCCGCATCAAGACCCGATAGAGGCGAATTAAGTGGGGTCTGGCTAATTGTTTCCATCGCCCTAATTGTAGTAGCCGCCTTTGGTATGGGCTATTGGGTAGTTCGTCCCCTGTTGCAGCAACAAGGGCGCTAATCGTTGATGAACCGGACAATCAGACCCAAATCAGACCCAAATTCCACGATCGCAGATGACTAAAGATCGTGGAATTTTCTAGGTGGCGATCGTCTAACGACCAGCAAAACTGGTTTCTGGGAAAGCCGTCAAATTAGTGGCTGGTGAGGTTTCAGAAACACTAACCGAGGAAGTATCAAGACTGACTGAAGGTTCAAAACCGCGCTCAAACTCACGTCTATTGACCTCACCCGCTTGTAGTGCAGTTTCCAAATGTTCAGCAGCTTTGTGAGGATTACCACGGCCACAGAAAAACAGATCAGCCGCAAAATAGCCATACTCAGGCCAGGTGTGAATAGCAATGTGTGATTCAGCCAAGGTAGCTGTTGCCGTCACCCCGTGGGGGCTAAATTGATGCACACAAAAGTCAATCAGGGTCGCTTCCCCTGCGGTGACTGCATCGAGTATAGCAGTGCGGATACGTTCAGGGTCATTTAAAATATCTGCAGGACAATGCCAAGCGTCAATGACCAGATGGGTTCCCAATTGTTTCATGCTGCGCGGTTTTACCTCCACCCTTAAATGGTCTCAAACTTTTTCAGTCTATCACATCAGTTAAATTGCGATCGCACCATTACAAAATCCTGTCGTTCCCTCTTAATCCCTCTTAACTCTGAGATACGGCGATCGCCTAGGGGCGCGCCTGGGCAGTTCCCCGAAGCCGCCCCCGGACCTCTCCTCTAGGAGAAGGCGATCGAGCTATTGGTGGGTAGCCCCATTAGGAAGAATAGTTCCTTCCATAGTAGTATCATCCAAATTAGCCACACTCAAACTCGCCCCAATCAGATTCGCCTGATTCAGGTTAGCCCCCGCCAAATTCGCCCCCCGTAGTGAAGTCAGTAGCAGTCCAGCACCACAAAGATTAGCATCAGTCAGGTTAGCCAAGCGCAGATCAGCTTCTAACAAGTTAGCCCCCGCCAAATTCGCCCCCGTTAAATTCGCCCCCCGTAAATCAGCTTTACTGAGATTAGCCAACCGTAGATCAGCGGATTGTAACGTTAAGCCATTGAGGTTAGCCCCCGTCAAATTCGCCCGCGTCAAATTCGCCCCCGTCAAATTCGCGCCATTGAGGTTAGCCCCCGTCAAATTCGCCCCCGTCAAATTCGCCCCCGTCAAATTGGCAATACAGAAATTACTATTTTGTATAACTGACTCACTCAAATCAGCCCCCGTCAAATTCGCCCCACTCAAATTTCCTTGATTTAAGTGAACCCGGATCAGAGTAGCCCCCGTTAAATTCGCCCCACTCAAATCTATCTCACTAAGAATAGAGCGGTTTAAATTAGCTCCCGTCATGTGCGCCCCACTGAGAACAGATCGAGTCAGGGTCGCCCCAACCAAAATAGCATCAGTCAGTTGAGAACCATTCAGCAGACAAGTTCCAATCAAACTTGCTCCGGTGAGGTTAACCCCTGTTAAATTAACCTGAGACAAAATCGCCCCGCTCAAACTCGCCCCACTCAGGTCAGCTTGATGCAAAACTGTTTCCGTCATAGTAGCCCCGGTCAAATTCGCATCAATCAAAACCGCCATTGATAGATCCGCATAACTCAACTGAGATCTACTCAGGTTCGCACCAATCAAGCGGGTATGAACCATCAGGGCTTCTGCCAAATTCGCCCCGCTCAAGTTGATCCGATTTAGGGTAACTTCATTGAAAATTGCTGCCATTAGGGAGATATCGCTAAAGTTTCGCTCCCCTTGGGCATATCGAGTTAAAAGTTTATTAACAGTAACCGTTTTAGGCTTGCTCATACAAAAGGAATAATTGACTAACTCTATTGGAATAGAAATTGAAAAGGGATATTTTCCATGAACTCCAACCGAAAAAGCTCATAGAATATGCGGGTGAACTGATGGTTAACAACAAAAAGATCTACTCGCCCCGGAGTCGATACCCACAGGCTACCTGCTGACCGCCTCAGAAGGCTTTAGCTAATTGCCCCCATTCAGCTTGTATCACCAGCCACCATCCCATAATGTTCCTGGGAAGCTAAAGATACTAGGACTAAATCAAGGTGCCAGGGTTCGGAAGTCTTAGATGACAGGAGAAGATATACTCGCCAAAACTGATCCCCATCGTGGTGGTTATGGGGATAGGCGATCGCCTCAATAATCCAGGATTTGATGATTTTAGCTAACAACACATTTGGCTGATGATTGGGAAAACCCTTAACCCATCGCCAACCTACAGCGGACGGATCCCTTGCAACTCCCATAAAGTGTGTATTCCTTACCCCAATACCCAGGTCAAACTCTGATTGAACCTAAGACAGGAGCACCCATCTGGGGAATTAGTCGATTTATGCTATTAACTTTGATGCAGCAGCAGCCAGAACATTTAGGACATCCACTGTCCTGAAACCTGGGAGGTGGACTCTTTTGGGCCCCTATTCCCTGTTCCCTATTCCCTGTTTGCTGCTATACATTGTTAAAATTGCCCCTTAACTAAAGATAATAGCTGAGGGATATACTGAGCAAGACTGGCACTCAAATCAATTTGAGAAATGGGGAACAGTCTACGGATTAGGGGGTTCATTCCCCGAAAATCCTCAATATGAAAACCAAGTTACTGGCAACCGGAGGGACTATGGAAGTTCGTGGGATTTGGCTAACTACTACTGATAGCAGGGTTCTCTACTCTAGGGCAACTATTGCTGAAGCAATGGACTTTTTAGCCGACACAGGCTTTAATGTCGTGTTTCCAGTGGTTTGGAATAAAGGGGTCACTCTCTATAAATCTCAGGTGATGAGCCAAAAATTTGGCGTTGAGATTGATTTTTATGTTCGCGGACGTGACCCTCTCGCCGAAGTGATTGAGGAAGCCCATCGCGTCGGACTCAAGGTGATACCCTGGTTTGAGTATGGGTTTGCTAGTTCCTATCAACAGAATGGGGGCCGCATCCTTAACCAAAAACCTAACTGGTCGGCGATTAATTCCCAGGGGGGTATGGTGGTGAAAAATGGCTTTGAGTGGATGAATGCCTTTGATAGCGAAGTTCAGGACTTTATTATGAGTCTGATTTTGGAGGTCGTCCGTAAATATAATATTGATGGCATTCAAGGCGATGATAGACTCCCCGCCTTACCTTCGGAAGGGGGATATGATCAGCAAACGGTGCAGCGTTATGTCAAAGAGTTTGGCCGTCAACCTCCCCTACATCATAAGGACTCTCAATGGCTACAGTGGCGCGCTAATATTCTCACCGATTTTCTGGCGCGGATTAAACGAGAGGTTAAGGCTATTAAACCCAATTTGATTGTTTCTATGTCTCCTAGTGTTTATAGTTGGGGATTAAATGAATACCTCCAGGATTATATTGCTTGGATTGACCGCGATTTGGTAGATATGATTCACCCGCAACTTTACCGCCGCAATTTTTGGAGCTATAAGGGGTTGGTTGATCAGTTGGTTGATGTTCAATTCCGAGATTGGCAATTGCCTAAATTGTCCCCAGGAGTTTTGATTAAAGTGGGGTCCTACCGAATTAGTGCCGATGAACTTTTAAAGTCTATTGACTACAACCGACATCGCGGCGTGAAAGGGGAGGTTTTATTCTTTTATGAAGGACTCCGGGAAAATAATGATGAGTTGGCTAAAGCACTCCGCCGAGGACCTTATGCTACTCGGGCTCGTTTATAGATGATATTGACTTAAAAAAACTGGCTATTTTCAGCAGAGATGACGCGATTTTGTGACGGCTTATTATGGGGATATTTAACCATAATTAAACGCTGTAACTTTAACTGCCTCTCTGTTGGATGATAGCTGCTGCTATTCCTTCGCCTCTATGAGAGGGGGTTGATGGTTCTCCTGGTTGGGAAATATATGGTAATTAATTGTTAGGATTTGGTCATGTATGATAGCCGGGAAGTCACCATAGACACTCCCTTAGTTAGTGTGTGTATTCCCACCTACAATGGGGAGAGGTTTGTGGCTGAGGCTATTTCTACTGTTTTATATCAAACTTATCCCGGAATTGAGTTGATTATTTCTGATGATGGTTCGACAGATGAAACTGTGGCGATCGCTAATTTTTTTAGGGAAAATTCATCTCTGGAAATTCGAGTAATTACTAATCAGAATCAGCGGGGAATTGCGGGGAATTGTAATCATTGTATTACTCAGGCTCAGGGTAAATATATTAAGTTCCTATTTCAAGATGATTTGTTGGCTCCAGAATGCCTAGAAAAAATGGTTGGCTTGGCTGAAACTTACCCGGAAATATCCTTAGTATTTTCCCGGCGAGAAATGTTTTTTAACCAAGGGGCAGAAAGTGACCCATATCTAATCATGGTTTATCAGGATTTCCAGGATTTGGCGGCGGGTTGGTCTCAATTAAAACCTGTGCAATGGGGTAGAGATTTATTGTCAGACCCGCGATTATTTGAACATCCCATTAATAAAATTGGCGAACCCACTACGGTTTTACTCCGTCGGGAAGTATGCGATCGCTTAGGAGGATTTGACCCCCATTTAAACCAATTAGTTGATTTGGATTTATGGTGGCGAATTATGGCAGAATATCAGGTGGGTTTTATTGATGAAACTTTATCTTATTTTCGGCTACATCAGCATCAAAAAACCTATCAAAATATCCGGGAAGGGACAGATACAGATCTTCACTTTTTTGCCAAGGTTTCCTCTCACCCAGACTATGATTTTTTGCCCTTAAACATCAGGCAAAAACTACATTAAACCTGACCAGTTACATCAATCATCAGTCCCTCTCACCTCACGGGAAACAAATCTATCAAGATTTTGTCAATAAACTTGGTAAAGTTTAAGCAGATATGGTTTTGAAAAGGAGTCCCCAATTATGACCAGCTTTCTCACCCCTAGCGCTAACTTAGGTATATTCGGAGTTAATGCTTTATTGGGTTCCCCTGGAGATGATATAATTTTTGCAACTCCAGGTCAGTCTTTACCGTTTCCTGATGGGATTTTATTACTAGCAGGAAATGATAGCCTCCAAGCAGGTCACATTACCGAACCCTTACTGGTCAATGGCAACCAAGGCAATGATACCATTAGTGGGGGAAGCAATAATGATACACTGTTCGGGGGGCAAGGAGATGATTTCTTGTATGGTGGACCCGGTAATGATCTCTTATTTGGAAATTTAGGGGATGATTTATTAGAGGGTGGTCCGGGAAATGATACCATTTATGGCGGTCAGGGAAATGACACGATCCGGGGAAATGATGGCGATAATCTCTTATTTGGAGATTTGGGTAATGATTTTCTCTACGGAGGCGCGGGTCGCAATACCCTGATCGGTGGTGAGGGTGATGATACCTATTTCTTAGACCCCATACATAGGAGTTCACAACTGCGAGATGTTGATGAAATTCGCGGTTTTAATGTGGTCAATAATCCGTTTTTTGGTGATAAAATTGCTGTCCCGGTGGGAACTCGCATTGATGAATTGAGTTTAGAACGCGATCGCCCCGATTTGCGCCCCAGCCAAAATGATGTCAATGGTAACGGCTTAAATGACATTATTCTTGAGCTGGAAAACGGAGATTTTCTGGGGGTTCTGATTAACGATGGCAACCTGCCGCGACGGTTGCTGTTGGATATCGATTTTATTTTCATCTAAAATGGGTTAAAATGGCATCTAACTTGGGAAGTCTCGTGAATTGATGAGAGTCAACCCCCAAAGTCCTCAAATCAGGTGTTTTATATGGATAACCATGCCAAGCCCAGCGTTTTTACATCCCCCAAAATAGTCCGGTTTTGTTTTTCGGCGATGCTGTTATTAATGGGAACAACCGCCACCCAGGCGACAGCTACAGCAGAGGTAATTACTAAAATTCAGGAACTCGGTAGCGATAACCGACAACATCGACTAGCGGCGGTGAAAGTGTTAAAACAAATGGGGTCTACTGTGGTTCCGGTTTTGGTGGAAGCCTTAGAAGACCCAGACCCGGCTATCCGTCGCAGCGCGGCCTATGGTTTGGGGGTAATGGGTTTACAGGACTCCCACGCGATCGCCGCTTTGCTATCTCACCTAAAAGACCCAGACCCGGCGGTGAGAATGGATGTGGCTGTTGCGCTTCAGCAATTGGGGCCTGCTTCTGATCAGATCCAAAAAACGGCGATCGCTGATTTTATCGAAGCCCTCAACCATGAAGATAAGGCGGTCAGGGAAGGGGCAACTTTTGCCTTGGGAACTCTGGGAAAAGAAGCAGCCCCGGCGGTCCCTCAGTTAATTGCTGCCCTCAAGGATAGTGATGAGGAGGTGAGGATTAGCGCGGCTATCGCCCTGCGGCGCATCGGTTCTCCGGCAGTTCCTGCCCTCACTAAGGCACTTACGGACGCAGATATGCAAGTTCGCACCAAAGCGGCTTTCGCCCTCGGTAAGATTGAATCAGCCCTGATTCCAGCTATGACCGCCGCCCTGGAAAATAGCGATCGCCAACTGCATCAGAATGTGGCTAAATCCCCGGAAAAGACCACCAATCGAAGGGTTGAGGCTAATCGTCCCTTTCCGGTCGGTTCTCAGCCTATCCGCCCTAACACCAGTCCGAGTCCTTCCCCTAGAGGTTCTCAGCCTATCCGTCCTAATTCCAGTCTCCGTCGGTCTCCTGGGGGGGGCTCCGCCTATCCCCCTAACCAGCAGATCTAGCAATTCTACTGTGGGTTATCTGTCCCCCCCCTCCAGGGGGGCTTCATCACTGAGACCAATCATGACGGATCAAATAATTTCTCCTGATGTTGAGTTGGCGACTTTTCATTGTCAGTTAGGGTCGCAATTCCTGGAGTCGGGACGGTTGGCGGCGGCGGAGTCTGAATATCAAAAAGCGATCGCTATTTGTCCAGGTCTGACTAATGCTTACTTGGGCTATGGTGCTTTATTGTTGTTGCAAAATCAACCACAACAGGCTATAAACACCTATGAAAAAGCCCTTGAATACACCAGCACCCCGGAAATTCTTTCAGCCCTAGGGTTGGCTTGGTTAGCCCTAGGAAATGAACCCCAAGGCTATTATTATCTAGGATTGTCAGCCTCTTATAGTTGTGACTATCAAACAGCTATTAATTACTATAATCAGTATTTGGCAAATTGTCAAGAGTACGAATCATCTATTAATCTGGAAGTTAAGGTAAACCTGGCTAACTGTTATCAACGGCTAAATCAATATAATTATGCAGCGGCTATCTATCGCGGTTTAATTGATGAATTCCCTCAAGTTGTGGAACTTTATGTTAACTTGATTTTATCATTGTCAGAAATCGGCGAAATTGCGGAAGCTATAACTATGGCGACTGTGGCTGTTAATAATTTTCCTGATCAGATTTATCTCAAGTTTGCCAAATTGCGATTATTGCCGATTATTTACAATACTACTGCGGAAATTTTCGCCTCTCGACAAGGGTTTGCTAAAGACCTCAACGCCATTATTGAGGAAACCTCTATTTTTGATAATGCTACCCTCCAGGCTGTGGGAGAAGGGACAAATTTTTATCTGCAATATCAGGGAGATGAACAGTTATTTAAAGGTGGTTTGTCTGAAAAAAACTTACAGCGCCAATATGGGAATTTTTTACATCGGGTAATGGTCGCCCACTATCCCCAATGGCGAGAAGCACCGCCCCCTAGACGCAGGGCAAAATCTGATAAAATTCGAGTTGGTTATATCTGTTCGTTTTTACAATGGCACACGGTGGGTAATCTATTTTTAGGATGGGTGAAAAATAGCGATCGCCAAAAGTTTCAGGTCTACTGTTATTATACCGGACAGGAAGCGGATCAGATTACGGATTTATATCAACAATATTCGGAGGGATTTTATCATATCTATAATAACATTGAACAAGTCAGCCAACAAATTTATAGCGATCGCCTGGATATTCTGGTATTTTTAGAGTTGGGAATGTGTCCGCAAACCCTACAAATAGCCGGACTAAAACTCGCCCCTATTTATTGTGCTACCTGGGGACATCCAGCCACTACAGGATTACCAACTATCGATTATTTTATCTCCGCTGAATTGCTGGAACCTGCTCACGCCGAAACTTACTACAACGAACATTTAATTTGTTTACCTAATTTAGGGATTTACCTAGACCAGCCATCATTTCCCCCCTTAGAAAAATCTCGGTCAGATTGGCAGATATCCGCCCATGATATCATCTATTTATCCTGTCAGTCTCTGTTTAAATATTTACCCCAATATGATGATATTTATGGTAAAATTGCCCAACGGGTACATCAATCTAAATTTGTATTTATCTCCCATTGGTATCAGGAAGTTACCGCCAAATTCCAAAAGCGTCTGTATGCTGCTTTTGACAAATTGGGTTTGTCGGGGGAAGATTACTGTCTATTTTTGCCCCGTTTAAATTATGCCGAATATCTGCAATTACAGAGTTTGGCTGATGTGGGTTTAGATACGTTTCAGTTTACCGGATTTGCGACTACCTTAGATGCGATCGCTGCTAATTTACCCCTAGTCACTCATGAGGGTACAATCATGAGAAGTCGCCAGTCAGCGGGGATTTTACGGCGCTTAGGAGTTACCGAAACCATCGCCTATTCCGAAAGCGAATATATAGAAATTGCGGTAAAATTAGGGTTAGACCATGAAACCAGAACCGCCATTAAACAGAAAATCAAAAACCGTCGATTTCGTCTGTATAATGATTTAAAATGTATTGAGGGATTAGAAGAATTTTATCAAACTTGTGTCCCAGTTAAATAGGCTCAATTCCGGTAGGGTTGATTATAGTTAGATGTCAATATTTGCGAGTGATATAATTATATGGGTTCGTCAATTTTAGTTAATTTAAGAGAGGCATTTTTAACCGCCCCAGGATTTTGGGAAAGTTGCCTTAATCCTAAATTAGGTAATTGGTGTAAATTAGTAGAAGGAATAGACCGCAGTCAGACTGATGGTTATTCGATTGAGGGACCTTTTGTCAGTCAAATTGACCAATCAGCTTTACAGGTTCCGGGATTATATCTTTATTGTCAAAAAGGAAGGCGAAAACGGGGAAATTGCGATCGCTTATATACCCTCTTTGTGTTGGAACCTGACGGGACGGTGAAAGTAATTCATGAAATGAAAACCGCCAGCCGCGACTGGGCGATTGAATTATGGCCGCCAATAGAAGCCTATTTTAATAGTCAAACCCAGTCGGTAGAAAAACGCCGTCAACAGTTATTAGCGGAAATTGAATCTTTGGAATTTCAACTGAGTCAGCGGCGGTCAGAATTATTAGCTTTAGAAACTAATTATGACGGGGAATAACAGTTAACGGAGACTAGAGGTTAGCTTTCCGTCTTCCATGGTAACAATGCGATCGGCGATATCTAAAATTCGGTTATCATGGGTAACTAATAAGATAGTACAACCCTGTTCTTTAGCTAGTTTTTGCATGAGATTAACTACCTCCCGTCCCGATTTACTATCGAGGGCGGCGGTGGGTTCATCGGCTAAAACAAGAGGGGGATGGCTAACTAAAGCCCTAGCAATAGCTACCCGTTGTTTTTGTCCCCCAGATAGGTCTTCTGGGTAATAATTAAGGCGATCGCCTAGTCCAACTTCTGTTAATATTTCAGCAGCATGGTGGTGCATTTCCTCTGGGGAAAAAGTGCCGTGCATTTCTAAACCCATCCTCACATTTTGTAAAGCTGTTAAACTACGGTGAAGGTTATGGGCTTGGAAAATATAGCCGATTTTTCGGCGAATCATTACTAACTGATTATCCTTAGCCCCACAAAGTTCTTGATTTAATATTTTTAAACTGCCGAATTGAGGCGATCGCAAAGCCCCTACCAAGGTCAAAAGGGTAGTTTTTCCTGACCCTGAAGGCCCAGTCATAATCACAATTTCTCCCGATTTAATATCCAAATTAATATCAAACAAAACCTGCTTTTTTAAATTTCCATGACCAAAGTCATGATTCAGACTGGTAATTACAATCACCGAATTTTTGCCCGGTTCTGAAATACCTGCATTGATAATATTCGCCGAATTCATAATCATCTTCCCTGGTGTTAACCCCCTAATTGACAACCCCTGATCTCAATCTAAAAAATATCAGCCGGGTCAGCCCCCTGAAGTTTCCGGGTAGCTATACCCCCCGATATTGCACACATAATAATTGTTAAAATCAATACTTGAACCGCCCTAAATAAAGTAATATAAACAGGTAAATTGGTAGCATTTCTAGTTATGGCATATAAGCCAATAGAAATCCCCAAACCTGGCACAAAACCTAATAGGGATAAAATCAAAGCCTCCTCCCACACAATTGACAATAAATAAATAGTCCGATAACCCATAGCTTTAAAAGTGGCGTATTCAGCCAAATGAGAAGCGACATCAGTTGACAATACCTGATAAACAATAATAGTTCCCACGACAAAACCCATTGCTACTCCCAAATTAAACACAAAACCCACAGGAGTATTAGCCGTCCAATAATTCTTTTCAAATTGGATAAATTCAGCCTTAGTTAAAACCCGAACATCATCAGAGGGTAGATAGGCTTTTAACAGGGCTTGAGTTTGCAAAATATCCGCCCCTGCTTCTATTTTAATCAAGCCGATATTAATACTCTTTGATTCTTGTTTGGGCATCAGGCGCAAAAAGTTTTGATCACTGGTCATTAAACTACCATCAGCGGCAAAAGATGCCCCCAGTTCAAATAAACCAGAAATAGTAATAGTGCGCCGTTCGATTTCCGTTGTCACCCTTTCTCCCCGGTCTATAGATGTGATCGCTTGTTGATAATCTCCCCTAGCTTCCCGGTCAAATAAAACCCGATCTGGTAACTTAATATCTGGTAAATTGGGATGATTTTTGATAAAATCAAAAGCAGGTTTATCTGGATTAAATCCCAGCAGCAAAATCGCGGTTTCTTTCTGGGTTTGGGGATTTTTCCAAGTTTTGAGAGCGACATAAACAGGTTCCACCGACTCCACCCCCGGCACATTCATTGCCTGATAAAGTCGGCGACGGGTAAAAGTAGACATACGGGTTAAGTTCAAAGCCTGGGGACTAACTAACACTAAATCAGCTTCTAAGGCTCGATGGAGACGAGTATTACTATTATATAATGCTGTCTGAAATCCTAACTGCATAAACATCAAAATATCAGCAAAAGCAATACCGGCGATCGCCACTAACATCCTACCTTTATCATGGGTTAACTGTAACCATCCTAAAGGAGTCCGTCTAGCTAATTGTTGTAAAGGCTTTATCAATTTAATCATTGTTCAATGACCACTACTACTTGTAAATTAGTTAACCCAGCCACTCTCTGACTGGAAGTTTCATCTAAACGCACCCGCACTTCCACAACCCGGCTATCAATATTGGCAGAAGGGTCAGCATTAATCACATCTTGCCGTTGAATTTGTAAACCTACCCGATCCACAATTCCCGATAATTCCCCCTCTAAAGCCGCGCTAGTAATCCGGGCAGATTGTCCAATTTTAACCTGGTGAATGTCACTTTCATAAACTTCAGCGATCGCCACCATTTGCCGAGTTTCTCCCAGTTCCAAAATTCCCAAATTATCAATTTTTTCTCCAGGGTGAGCATGAATTTTTAAAACTTGCCCATTTCTGGGGGCAATAATTTCAGCTAAAGCCAAATCTGCCTGGGCTTGTCTTAGGGCAGCTTGGGCTGATCTTACCTCCGCTTCTGCTACCGCTATATCCACAGGTCGCACTTCTGCAATACGATTAAGGGTAGCCATGGCTTCCCGAATTTGTTGTGTTCCCCCCCGGTCCATACCATCTAAATTAGCCTTAGCTTCCTCAATCTGCTGTTGTTTAGCTAACCGAATTTGGGTTAATTGAGCCTGGGTTTCTTGAATTTGCTGGTTATAAGTATTTTCAATGCGAATTAAATTAAACCGTGCCTCCTGTAACTGTTCTTCTGTCGTTATCCTGTGCAACCGTTTTAAATTCCATAACTCCTCAGAAATTGCCCCCTGTTGATGCAATTCCTGATAGCGACGTTCATCATTTACAGCATTGTTATATTCAGCCTCAATGCGGTTAATTGTTGCCTGGGCAGCCTGCCATTCCCCCTGCTTTTGAGCCTGTAAACGGGCGATTTTGGCTTCTGTCGCTACAATATCGGTGCTGCGTTCGGTCTCTAAACGGGCAATCATCGCCTGTCCCGCCTGCATATTCGTTAGCCTTTCGGTCTCTAGGCGGGCGATAGTAGCCCTAGCCGCTTCGAGTTCCCCAATTTTCGCCCCCGCCTTAATTTGCTCGAGTTTGGCTGTTGCTAAACCTACCTGTTCCTGGGCCTTTTCTAGGGCCGCTAGAAGGCGATCGCGACTATCTAAAATTGCTATCACATCTCCCTCCTGCACCCAGTCCCCCTCCTGGACCAGCAACTGCTGAATTAGGTTATTTTCCATCCCACCGGAAGCAGAAATTGAGACCACCTCTCCTTCAGGTTCCAATCGCCCCAAAGCAGTTACCTTGATTGATACGGGTAGACTAGCTACCGCTAAGGGCATTTCCTGGCTTTCCTGGGTAGACTGCCAAAACATATAGCCAGCAACACTTCCTAACCCTACAGTGGCAACCATCGCCCAGGTGGTGATCCTATGGCCTAGGAAACCAGTTGAGGTGAAATCTCTGGTGCTGTGGGACTGTAGCATAACATATCTCTCCCCATAATTAAACTAGACTGTTTAGTTTACTTTTCAAGTATACTAAACGGTTTGGTATAATGACAAGTAGATCACAAAAATTCACAAGGACTGCCACGGCACGAGGAGAGAATTAGATGGCCAAGAGACAATCTCACCCAGAGACAGGGATGGCCCCCAAAGCAGAACAAATTCTTCAGGGGGCGATCGAGGAATTTCTGGCCCACGGCTTTGCAGCTACCAGCATGGATCGGGTAGCTAAAACGGCTGGAGTATCAAAAGCCACCCTATATAATCACTTTGGGGATAAGGAAAGTTTGTTTAGTGCCTTAACTGAATATTTAGGGGAAAAACGAATTTTGGACTTTGTAATTGAGGAACCAGAAGACCCGGCTATATTTTTAAAAACATGGGCAACTGCAATTTTTAATCAAATCTTAAATGACCCCGAGTTGCTGTGTTTTTTGCGCTTAATTATTGGGGAATCAGGAAGGTTTCCAGAACTAGCCCAAGCCTTTATTCGTAACGTTGTCAAAGTCGGAATTAATAGGCTGACTAAGAGTTTAGAATCTTACCCACAACTCAGGTTAGCTGATGCGGAAGTAACTGCTAGGGTAATTATGGGAGCATTATTACACTACTTACTCATCCAGGAAATTATGCACGGTGAAGAAATTATGCCCATGGAACGCGATCGCTATATTGAAGGTCTGGTAAAATTAGTAATAACGGACTAAGGCGACTCGTCCAAAACGCTGATCAATTTCTATAGCCATGATCTCAATTTCGGGAATTGCCGGATTAGCATAAATAGTGGTTTCTCCGAGAGGTAAAGATAAACAGCAATTAAATATAGGCTGTCGGTGTTCTGGGGGTAAAAATTTATCCTCTCCCATAGCCATAACTGCGGCATTACAAAAAGAAAGCTGACCCTCTAAATTCAGAACCCCAGCCGGAGTAGTAAACTGTTCACACCAGCGGAGAGTTAAAAACCATTTCGCGTCTGACAGTCTTTTAAATACGCGATCTGGCTTCGGATATTGCAGGACTTTATATCCTCCTTGAATAGCCACAACAGTGCCGCCCAAAAAACCAAATATAGTGCCGATATCGCTCATATTGCCCCCTTATTCTTCGACCCGATAACCCAACTCAGCCAACTGATTTCGCGACTGTCGCCACTTAGGTTGAACGCGCACAAACAACTCGAGATAAACCTTTCCATCTACTAACTTTTGAATTTGTTGGCGGGCGGCGCTACCAATAGTTTTGAGCATTTGTCCGCCCTTCCCAATTAAAATGCCTTTTTGGGAAAGACGTTCGACATGAATGGTGGCTAAAATGCGGGTAATCTTAACATCTTCCTCTACTTTATCAATAGCGATCGCCACAGAGTGCGGTACTTCCTCGCGGGTGTGTAGCAAAATCTGTTCACGAATTAACTCACCCATAATAAACCTTTCCGGTTGGTCAGTCACTAAATCGGGAGGGTAATAATAGGGACCGGGATCTAAACTGTTAATTAACAGATTTTGTAATGTTTCTAGCCCCGCACCAGTAGAGGCAGAAAACTTGACCATTTGCCATTGATTAGCCTCAGCAAACTGCTGATAACTCTGGTCGATCGCCTCATATTGATCTGGCTGTAAGTCCCACTTATTTAAACCCAAAATCACGGGGACTTTAGTATGAGTCAGTAAATCGACGATATAGCGATCGCCACCCCCCGACATCACCGAACTATCCACCACAAAGACTAACACATCCACGGAGGCGATCGCCAATTTGGCATTCTTTACCAACACCTTACCTAACTGATGATGTGGCTTATGAATTCCCGGCGTATCGACGAAAATAATTTGAGCGGACTCAGTAGTAAGAATTCCCCGTAAGCGGTTACGAGTAGTTTGAGCGATAGGAGAAGTAATCGCAATTTTCTGTCCTACCAACTTATTCATCAGAGTTGATTTCCCCACATTGGGGCGGCCGATAATGCCGACAAAACCTGATTTGTAGCCTGCTGGCGCGACCGGAATACTCACCGGAAACATAGAGTCCATCTTTCCAATTACCTAAAATTTTGATAAAATTGATATGTGGCTAACTGATCAGATTCAATCGTAAATACTGATCGAGTTGGTCAGTTCGTGGATCGAGAGGAAACATAATGTTAACAGATCCCAAACCCGAAACCGAGTCCCCTAACGGTCTCGTTAAGCATGACTTCCAACCCCCAGTAGTAGCAAAACCGCCCCGACGTAGACCCAAATGGTGGGCGATCGCACTGCTGGCTTTAGGAATTCTCGCCGTTCCCATGGTCGCGCACCGAGTCTATCATCGCAAGCCTAACTCACTACAAATGGTGGAAGCGTTGACTGTACCAGTGGAAGCCAAGGATCTGACTGTAACCGTTAGGGCGAGTGGAGTTGTACAACCCGTGCGCCGGGTCAATTTGAGTCCCAAAACTCAAGGGCGTTTAGCTCAATTGTACGTTGAACAGGGCGATCGTGTCGAAGCCGGTCAAATTATTGCGCGCATGGAGAGTAACGAACTCGAAGCGCAACGGCTACAAGCGCAAGCCAGGTTAGAACGCACCCAAGCCAATTTGGCAAAACTGCGCCAAGGCTCTCGTCCCGAAGCCATTGCGAGCGCCAGAGCCCGCCTAGAACGCGCGATCGCACGCCTAGCAGAGTTGCAGGCTGGAACACGCCAAGAAGAAATTGCCGTGGCATCTGCGAGGCTTAGAGAGGCGGAAATTCGCTTATTTGATGCCCGGTCCGGGAGCCTGCAAAATGAAATTGACCAAGCGCAATCAAGAATACAAGCTAATTTAGCTGAGTTGGAATTGGCCCAAGGACGGGTACAGCGCTATGAAGAATTGAAAAGTCAGGGGGCTGTTTCTGAGGATACTTTGGATGGCTATAGGCGAGATCAACGCCGCTTGGAGGCTTTACAGGATGAGGCTAAACAGCGACTAGCACAACTTCAGGAAAATAGGCGATCGCAAATTGAACGATTGGAAGCTACCGTTGAACAGGAACGTCAGAATTTGCGACAGTTACAAAATGGCACTCGTCCTGAAGTTATCAGACAGGCTGAGTCTGATGTTACCGAGGCGCGCAGTCAGTTGAATGAGTTGGAAAATGGCACTCGTCCTGAAGATATTGCCGCCGCTGAAGCTGATGTCCGCGAGGCTGAAAGTCAACTGCGCTATTATCAAGTGCTGTTAGAAGATACTAATATTCGTGCGCCTTTTGCCGGAATTATTACTCAAAGATATGCCGTTGAGGGCGCTTTTGTCACTCCGGCTACTTCCGCATCTGATGCTAGTTCTGCTACCTCTACTTCAATTGTCGCTTTGGCTAAGGATTTGGAAGTTTTAGCCAAAATCCCCGAAACTGATATTGTCCAAATTGAACCATTACAAAAGGTGGAAATTGTCGCCGATGCTTACCCAGATCAGGTCTTTGAAGGTGCAGTGCATTTAATCGCCCCGGAAGCTATTAAAGAACGGGATGTTACCCTGTTTCAAGCCAGGATTGATATTCGCACCGGACAGGATGTATTACAGTCGGGAATGAATGTTAATTTACGGTTTGTCGGTCGCCAACTTAATCAAGCTGTTGTGGTTCCGACTGTGGCGATTATTACTAATCGGGGAAATACCGGTGTACTCATTCCTAACCAGGAAGGTCAACCAGAATTTCAACCGGTTACTATCGGTTCACAAATTGGTAATGAAATCCAGATTTTGCAAGGAGTTACTACAGGCGATCGCGTTTTTATTGAATTGCCACCCGGACAAAAACTTGAAGATATTATACAATAAAATAGCATCTCAATCCTTAACTACTTATCCCTAATTATGCATATTGTAGAAAGTATCAAAATGTCCTCAGCGACATTATTGGCTAATAAAATGAGAAGCAGCCTAACTATGTTAGGCATTATTATAGGTAATGCCTCAGTTATTGCTATGATAGGTATTGGAGAAGGCGCGCAAACCTTTGTCGAAAATCAAGTTAATTCCTTGGGTCCTAATGTATTATTTATTGTACCCGGAAGCCCGGAAGCCCAGAGAAGACCTGTTTATCCCCCTCAAAATTTAATCCTAGAAGATGCACTGGCGATCGCTGAACAAGTCCCCTCAGTCGAAGCCGTTGCCCCTTCCTTAACAGCTAGTGAATTAATCTCTTATCAGAGTAGGAATGCCTCCGCTTCTATAATTGGCACTACCCCAGAATATATGAGTGTCCGCAGCTTTGATATTGCCAAAGGACGGTTTATTTCTGATTTGGATATTCAGCGAAATGAACAGGTAGTCGCCCTCGGTTCAGAAATAGCAGAACAATTATTTGGTAATGAAGACCCCATCGGTAAACAAGTCCGACTCAAAGATATTACATTGCAGGTAATTGGAGTCATGCAACCCAAGGGTTCAAGTTTAGGAAGTAATGAGGATATGAATGCTTTTATCCCCATTACCACCGTGGCTAATCGCATTACTGGGCGCAGTTCTCCCTATGGTTTACAAGTTACCTTTATTTCCGTTTCTATTAAAGAAGCACATCAGATGAGGGCGGCACAATTTCAAATTGAGAATTTGCTACGTTTACGACATAAAATTACTGATGAAGATGATTTTACGGTTCGTAATCAACAGGATTTAATGAATATCCTCGGACAAATTACTGGCGCTTTAACCTTGATGTTAGCAGCCACGGCGGCGATTTCCTTGTTAGTTGGGGGAATTGGAATTATGAATATTATGTTAGTTTCCGTCACAGAAAGAACCCAGGAAATTGGTCTGAGAAAAGCTATAGGCGCTTCCCAAAATGATATTCTCATTCAGTTTATTATTGAAGCGATTATCTTATCTGTAGCCGGGGGATTAATTGGTACAGGTTTAGGTGTTAGTGGTGTGTTAATGGTGGGAATACTAACACCTTTAGAAGCTGGAATTTCCACAAGTGCGATCGCAGTCGCGGTCAGCGTTTCTGGGGGTATTGGCTTATTTTTCGGTGTAGTTCCCGCCAGACGCGCCGCCGCCCTTGATCCAATCGTCGCCCTCCGCAGTATTTAATAGTTGATAGGCAATGAATAATTAATAATTAATAATTAATAATGAATTACCGGGGATAGGGCGGGTTTATTTATCCGGTCGTGGGAAGTTGAGTTGACACCGGAACCCGCCCCTACAATTGTCAATTGTCAATTAATTACCGGGGATACGGCGGGTTTATTTATCCGGTCGTGGGGAGTTGAGTTGACACCGGAACCCGCCCCT